>CAZOOJ010000010.1:0-15397 GCA_964581415.1 Candidatus Woesearchaeota archaeon | reverse complement strand
TATTGATCATCATGAAATATACAATTTTTCTAAAAATCCTTTTTCTGAATATTTCATCTCTGAGGAAGAAAATGATTATAAATCAGATAATCTTTTATGTGCAGATACTGGAGAAATTCCAAAAATTATCTGGTATTTTGAAAAAATTTGTGAAGAAGACATAGAGGAAAATTGTGATATTCATTGGAGAAATGCTAAAATTTGTGGAAATTTTTATGTTGTTTTAGATTATGATGCTTTGGGTTATGGATACACTATGTATGGTCCTTATGATTTATAATTTCTTAAATTGAAAAGTATTATTTTAGGAGGCTTTGGAAATTCCTTAAAAAAAGACAAATATCTCCAATTATTAACTATGGCAGAATCTCATAGATTATAGAAGTAATTTCCCTATTAATTAATTTCTTGGAAATTACACTCTCCGAGTATATTAAATATTACTAAATAAAATTTTAGAAAAGATATATACTTTTTCCAACACTCTATTATCAGAAAAGATTTATGAAAAATGCAGAGTTTTACTAAAGCTAAAAATAAAAAGGTTTAAAAATAAAAATCTTCTAAAAAGAAATGACAATTCAAATAAGAAATAGAATAAATTCTAATATTTTAAGATACAATAATCTCTATAAACCAGTAAATTCAAAAAAGAAATTTAATTCAAAAAAGAAATTTAATTCAGAAAATAAGAATTTTATAAAAGAGGGGCGTTTAAAGGTTCTTGCTCAGCAATATATTAGAAGAATTGAAAGAGGATATGAGAAGATTTCTATACTAGAGGATTTTGAATAACTCTCAAAACCAACACTTTTTTAAGTTAAATGTTTCTAAATAAATTATCTGACATAAATTCGCGGGGGTGCTGGAGTGGTCAAACAGGCAGGACTTAAGATCCTGTAGCTTAGTGCTTACGCAGGTTCAAATCCTGTCCCCCGCATTATTCCTATTTTGTCTTTACAAAAGAGTAATCACTTACATTTAAATAATAATAAAAATTAATAATTTTGGAGGTTAGGATTTCGGTCCTTTTAGGGTACTTTTGTATCCACCTCCGTTTTTTTTTTGAAATTAATTAGAATAAAAGATATCTTTTTATATGCTTTTTTCTTATTCTATTAATGAAAAAAGAAATGGGGATTTTATTTTTATTAGGAATATTATTAATTTCCCCTTTAGTCTTAACGCAAGAGCAAATTAAGACACAAAATGAGGAACAAGAGAAAATATATTCTGGATTTGATAGATTTACAGATAATGTTAAAATGTTTTTTTCTTATGGAGATAAAAAAGTAATGTTGGCGTCGAAGATTAGGGAAAAGGAAGTTAATTCTGCTATTATAAATACAAAAAATGGAGATGATGAAGCTGCAGAAGAGAATCTTAAAAGAGCGAGAAAAAGACTTCAATTTATCCAAGAAAAAGTTTCTAAGGATATTGCAGAAGAAGTAAAAACTAATGTTAACCAAACAATTTATAGGATTAATAAAGAAGAAAATTTGTCTGATGATTTTATAATATATGTTTTAGAAGAAGAAAAAACACAACTTGTTGCAGAATTAGTTGTGGAAATTGAAGGAAAAGAAGGACAAAATTTAACAAGAGAAATAGTAAAAGATGAAACAACTGGAGAAAAGAAAGTTGAAGTTATTTTTGGAGAAGAAGAGAATATTGTGAAAAAAGATAATGCTACTAATGAAGTTGAAAATGTTGTGGAAGGAGAAGATACTGGAGGAGAAGTTGAGATTGTTGTGAGTGATGAAGAATCAAAAGCTGAGGAACTTGAAAAAAGAATTGGAGAAATTGATGAAGAGATTGTAAAATGGGTAATAAAAAAAGGGGATAACACAGTTGATGAATCTCCAAAAACAAAAGATAATGAAGATGTGGCTCCTAAACCAAACATAGTTGATGATGATGTAGCTCCAGGACCTCAGGGAATTGTAGGAGATCAAGGTTATACTGATGATGAAGGTCATACTGGAGATATTCCCGATGATACTAGCGGAGCCTCTGGAGAAATTGACGAAGATTAAAAGGAAAAAAATATAAGTAATCTGATTAATAACAGATTATGTCTAAAAGAAAAAGACAATTTTTTATATTAATAATTTTAATTATATTTTTAATAATTATAAATTATTCTTCAATTGATAATTTTCTTGAAAATAATTTCTTATATGAATCTGCAAAAATAGAAAGAATAATTGATGGAGATACTGTAGTTATAGAAAATAAAACTTCAGTGAGGCTTTTAGGAATAAACACACCAGAAAAAGGAGAATTTTATTATACAGAAGCGAAGGAATTTTTAGAAAATGAAATCTCTAATAAAACAGTTCAATTAAAATTTGGAAAAGAGAGATATGATATATATAGAAGAATTTTAGCTTATGTTTTTTTAAACAATGAGAATATAAACCTAAAATTAGTGGAAAATGGTTTTGCAAACTATTACTTTCCTTCTGGAAAAGATTTTTACTACGAAGATTTTAAAAAAGCTTGGGAGAATTGTGTTGAAAAAAATATAAATTTATGCAAAAATTCAGAGCACAAATGTGCGAATTGCATAATTCTAGAAGATTTAGATATTAAAAATCAAAAAGTAATTTTAATTAACAACTGCGATTTTAACTGCAATTTAGACAGATGGAATATCAAAGATGAAGGAAGAAAGAAGTTTGTTTTTGAAAATTTTATTTTAAAAAGTAAAGAAATTGTTGAAATTTCTGCAGAAGATTTTAATAAGAATTATGTCTGGACAAAAACAGGAGATACTTTATTTTTAAGAGATGAAAAAGGAGAGTTGGTTTTGTGGAAAAGTTATTGAACACGATAAGGTATTTAAAAACAGGAGATTATCTCATTTTATGACTAAAAATTATTCAGAAGAGTTGAGAAGATTAATTGAAAAATATAAAGAAAGAGGTTTTGAATGGGGAAAGCCAGCAGATTATCTTGAATTCAGAAATGGTTGCTCTAAAAGAGAAATGGAGAAAGAAATACTTAATTTTAATTATGAGGATGTTGAATTTGTTGAAAAACAAAAAGAGCAAGGAGAAACAAGATATAAATTATATTTTGTCTATAGTTCAAAAACAGGCAGAGTTTATGTCTTAAGATTTACTAAGAAAATAAGAATAATCACAGTTTATCCAATTGGAAAGCAGACATTAAAAAATTATAAGAGAAAGTTTAAAAAACTCTAATGCATTGTAATAATCATGACAATAAAAATACATTATGATGATGAAGAGGACATATTCACTGTTTATGACAGTGAACATAAACCTAGTGAAACAATTGAATTTTCTGAATTCTTAAATATAGACATTAATAAGGAAAAAGGTATTGTTGGATTAGAGGTTTTCTATGCAAGTGAATTTTTTTCTACATTGAATAAAATTATTACAAAATCTTTGTTAGAATCTGTTGAAAATGTTTTAATAGAATACAAGAATTACAGAAATGCGTACTGGCTTATTGATCTTATATTTGAAAAAGATGGAAAGAAAATAAAAGTTCAGTTGCCTCCGTTAAGAAAATCTGAATATACAAGCCCTTTAATTGCAAGTTGTCAGTAAGTTTTATCCAATAAATGTTATTTATTTTATTATTGGTGCTTTGGAAAGGGTATTAACATTCGCTTTTAATTCTTCCATTTTGTTCAGCTTCAGAATCTGAGAAAAAACAGATTCTATTTTCTGGATTAATGCCATCTGCATAATGGCATTCACATTCATAATATTTATCTGAATTTATTGAGCCAATATAAACTGAATTCTCTGGACATCCTAATTCAACACATCTCTGCTGATTTTCAGTTAATTCAGAATCTTCCAGAGTTTCTGAAGATTGTTTCTGCCAGTAAAATGCAACTATTGCAAATAGAATTATAAAAAAAATAACAACTGCTGCTAAAATTAGAGCAGGAATTAATTTTCCTTTTTCTTTTGATTTTGAAGTTATTATTTCTGTTTCATCCATTTTATAAAACTATAAACAATTGCTATAACAAAATATGCTGGAATAATTAAAATTGCTAAAATAAAAAATAATGCTGAAACAAAGTTCCATATTCCTGTTAAAAAATTATGTAGAAGAAAACAAAATAGCCATAAAATTAGAACTAAAGATAATTTCTCATTTTTAAAATCAATTACAAACAGATTTTCTAATTTCATTTTTTGCTTCCTGATGGAACAACATAAACTTTCTGAACTTTAAATGACTTGTAAACTGATTCAAGAATATCTGTTCCTGCATATCCTGCTAATAATGAAAGGCGATAATCAAAATTAAATATGAGTCCAAGAAACATTCCAATAATCATTGCAACAAATGCTGTTATTAACCAGTACATCCACAAAATTTTTCTTTTTAATGCCATTGATTTTAATAAACCAACAACTCCTCTTGTCAATCCACCTACCATACCTAGTGCTCCAGGAAGAATTAATGTTTGCATTGTTTCAGTCATCATTTTTTGTATTTATAATGTTTTTTTCCTATTTTGCTGTTTATTTTATGATTTTTCTTGCATAAAGTGCAGTAATAAGTATCTTCATGATAAGGACGATATCTTGAAAATGCTTTCATGAAAGATGTTACATTTTTTTGACTTGGATTTCTTTTTCTTAAACTGCTTTTTGCACTTCTCCATAATATCTGGTTAATAAGCTCTTCAATTGTGAGATAATCTTTTTTTGCTCTTTTTTTTAGTTCTTTAACAAGCTCCTCATCTAAACTTATATTAAAAGATTTTTTTGTCATTTCTTATATTAGCACTCTCTTTTTAATTATCGCTCTCTTTTAATTGAATTTAATAGTTAAAAGAAATTTTTAAAGGTTTTTATAAAAATAAAAAGATAAAATAAAGAAAAAATGGGAATTAAAGATTATTATGCAAAAGCAAATTATTCTCTTTTATTTTCAGAATAAAAACTCTTAAAATTTTAATAAATCTCCAAAAGCTTTCATTAAACAAAAGTAATGACAGAAGTAGTTTCTCGGAGATAATAATGCTTTTAAAGAATAATTCTGATTTTAGGATTAGAATTAATTTTAACATTTTTTAGAGAAATTTGCAAAAACATCTTAGAGAATTAAATAAAACAGAGAGGTAAAAAATAAAATGAAAGAGAGGATACTCGCAGTCGGAGCGCATCCTGATGATATTGAAATAGGCTGTGGAGGAACTATTGTAAAACATTTAGATTTAGGTGATGAAGTTTTTGTTCTAATAATGACAAATGGTGAGAATGGAAATCATCCTCAGGACAGAAGAGAATGTTTAAGTTCATTAAAATCAATAGGAATAAAAGATTCAAATATTGTTTTTGGAAATTTTCCTGATGGAAATCTGCCTGACAACAAGGATACAGTTAATTTCATTGAAAAATACATAATTAAATTTGGTATAACAAAAATTTATACACACGATCCAAATGACAGACATCAGGATCACAGAAACTGCAGTAATGCTGTATCTTCTGCAGCAAGAAATATTCCAGAAATACTTCTCTTTGAAGGTCCTTCTACAAAGGTGAATTTTGAACCACATTATTTTATTGAACTATCAGAAAGAGAGATTATAAGAAAAATAAATGCTCTGAATTATTATCAAAGTCAGATAGTAAAAAATACTCTAAATCTAAGATGGATTGAAAATCTTGCAGGAATACACAGTCCAATATGCAGATTAAGATATTCTGAAGGTTTTGCAATAAATCATATATTAAAAAAGAATGAAAATGTCTGAAATAATCTTGTCGGCGCATCAACCAAATTTCATGCCTTATCTTGGATTCTTTGATAAAATGAAAAAGTCAGACATATTTGTTATAAGAGACGAGGTTTTGTTTGTAAAAAAAGAATTTCATAACAGAAACAGAATAAGAATTAATAGCAATAGTCTAAATAAACCTCAATCAAAATGGATAAATGTGCCTGTAAAAAATAAAAATGATTATATTAAAAATATTGAAATAAAAAATGATGTAAACTATAAAAATAGAATGATTTGGAATCAAAAAATTTTGCATGAAATAAAAGCGAGTTATCAAAAAGCACCTTATTTTGAAGAATTTTTTCCAGAATTTGAAAAAATATTTGATAATTCAGAAGATAAATTAACATTACTAAATATGAAAATAATAAAATTTCTAAAAAAAGCCTTTAATATAAAATCAAAAATAATAATTGCAAGTGAATTAAAACTGAAAAAAGAACATTATAAAGAATCAAATGCATCACAGGATTTGGTGGATATTTGTAAATCTCTTAAAGCAGATACCTATTTATCAGGAGATGGAGGAAAAGTTTATCTGAATTCAAATCCCTTTAAGGAAAATGAATAAAAAATTATTAACACCTTTAGCAGTAGTTTTAGCAATTGGTTTAGTAATGGCAGCAAGTTATTATGCTATGGCAACACTTGTAATTAGTATAAATCAGCCTATAGAAGTTTCAGGTGAAACAAATCAAAAATTAGATTGTGATGCAGGAGATACTTGTAGAGGAGATGGAATAAATGTAAGTAATGATGGAGAAAGTGAAAGAGAAATTATTGTTACAGATAATTCTGACACTTATAGTGAAGCTATTGATGACATAAGATATATTGGAATGTTGCAATTATTACAAAAAGATACTAGTAATTGGGAATTAGAAGCAAACAAAGTTGATATAGAATATGTAGTTATTGGAGATGAATTTTCAGCAGAAGTTGTTGGAGATGGTATTGAAGATTATGAATTAGTCTATTACAGAGATGCTGAGAATGCACAAACTGTAGCTGAAAGAACAGCAAACCCTCAACCAGTTATAAGATTGAGTGAAATATCAACAAATTACTTACCTCATCTTGTAGATGGAAACTGGCAAGAAGATACTAATTATTCTGGAGAACCAGATTACTATAACCAATGGAAAGGAGCAAAACTTTGGTATGTTCCAAGTGAGGCTATTGATGAAAGTGATAATACATTAGATTGGAGTCAATGGAGTAGTTTTTACTATGAGACAGATTTAATCCAATATAACAGTGATGGAGAAATTGTATTATTTCCAGGAGCAAGTTTGACTATATATCCAGAAGTAGATTTAAACAAATATGCTTCAGAAGGAAACAGAACTTTGGAAGTAACAATTGCTTAAAATCCAATTGATTAAAACTAAAAATTTATTTTTATTTTTATTTTTTAATTTTTTATAATTTAAATAACTCAACTCAAGAAAAAATGAAAAAATTAATATTGAATATAATACTTTGCATGTTTTTGATTAGTTTCATAAGTGCAATCAATCTTCAAGCAGGAGAGAAATACATCCTTGAATTATCAGAATCTTATTCTTATTATGAAATAACTGAAAATAGTTCTAAAATGGACATTAATGTAACTAAAAATGGAACTAATGTATTAATTGAAACAAGCAAATATTTAGAGGACTGTTCTTTTAAAATAACTTTTTATAATGAAAAAAATGAAGTAATTGGAAGTTCTGGAGGAGGAAGTAGAAATTCAGGAGATTATTGGACATGTGGAGATTGGAGCAGATGTCTAAATGGAACACAAACCAGAACATGTTATGATTCTAATAATATTCTTGAAGAAAAAACTGAAACCAGAAATTGTATTCCAGAATATATTCCTCTGTCTTCTAAAAATACAAAGAGCGATGGAGGAAATAATGATGAAGATAGAGAAAACAAAAGTATAATTCAAAATACAGAGAATTTTTTTACAGGAGCAGTAACAGGAATAACTGAATTTGTAAAAACTCCTAAAGGAATATCCTTGTCAATATTTTTTCTTATGTTAATTGCAGTTTTTATTATTGTAAAAGTTTTTAGAAGATGAGGCTAATTCTCTTTTAGTTGCAGAAATTTTTGCTTTGATTATACTTATTATATTAATTAAAAGATTAATTCTAATCAAGCTCTGGTGAAATCTCTTAAAAAACAATTTATTTTATTTCTGAGTTATTAATTAAACACCAACCTTATAAATTAATTAAAGCTATTTCACTAGCAAAGTATTATCCAAGGAATTAAATCCTATAGATATTATTATTAATAGATAGAATTTCTTAAGAAAAAATAGAGTTTTCCCAAAACCTCTAATCAATAATTATTTAAAATAAAAAATTCTTTAATTAAGAATAAAATGATAGTAACAAAATCTCTTCCATACGAGACTATAAAAAAGCAGCTTAAAAAATCAGATAAAATAGGAATTATTTCCTGCAATACTTGTGTAAGAATCTGTGGAACAGGAGGAGAAAAAGCTCTTAACAGACTTGCATTAAAATTAAAAAAAGATGGATTTAAAGTTGTTGATAAAGATTTAATAGGGTCTCCTTGCGATAGAAATCAATTACAAAAAAATCAGTTACATGGAAATGTCCAGATAGTTCTTGCTTGTGATGCTGGAGTTTATAATCTAAGAAAAATTTTTCCTAAACATAAAATAATTCCCGGATTAAAAACAATTGGAATTGGAGTTAATAATGGAGGAAAAAATATAGAAGTTGTGAAAGAAATTAAATGAACTTCCTCAAAGCAAAGATATTAATAAATAAAATAAATCTTAAATTAACTCTGGAAATTATTAAAAAAATTAACATATGATTTTTTAGATTAATTAAAAAAAGAAATTAAATTAGAATAATCGTAAATATTCCAAAAATTCAAAAAGGAGAATATTCTTTTCATAAGAATTAATCTTTATTTTTCATTAATTCTCTTTGATTTAATATTACTAAAACAACTGCTCCTATAATGAAAATCCAGTTTATAGCAAAAGTGAGAAACATAAAAAACAATGCTATTATTGAATAAATTATAACTTTGGAATTTTTCATTTTATTTGAAAATATTAGATTATAAAAATTCTTTTTCCTCTAATGAAAGTTTATCTGTTTTATATATAATTCCCACAGGTATTTTTCCTTTTTTGGAATTATAATTCCATTTCTCAGCAAGTTTTTGAGCTTTTTTATAGTTTTTATTATCAGGAATTCTATAGGTTAATTTGTCTAAATTATTCATCTTCTTATTAAAAACCAAACATTCCTGCATCATTTCAATATAAGAAAATCCTTTGTGCTTTATTGCCTTTTTAATAATAGAAGTTGTTTGTTTGATATCCTTAGGATTACATCTTGCTATAAAGGTTCCTCCAGCAGCCAGTGCTAATTTAATAGGATTAATAGGTTCGTTAAATTCTCCTTTTAAATTTACATTATTTTTGTATCCTTTCTGAGATGTTGGTGTTGCCTGTCCTGTAGTCAAAGAGAAACTTTGATTATTATGGACTATCAGAGTCATATCTGGATTATATCTAAAAGTAGAAATAAAATGAGCCATTCCTTCTGCATAAGTGTCTCCGTCTCCTGCAAAACCAATAACTTTAAGTTTTGGATTTCCAATTTTTATTCCTAAAGATATCGGCAATACTCTTCCATGCAAACCATAAAGCCCATTTAAATTCAGATAATCATAAATTTTTCCATGACATCCTATTCCTGTAACCATTACAAATTCCTTTTTGAAATATTTTTTTGAATTAATCAAATCGATTAAAGCTTTTTTTACAGATTCAAGAATAAGAAAATTCAAACATTCAGGACACCAAGTTATTGGCTGTTTTGTAGATAAATCTTTTAATTTCATTCTAAAATCCAAAATTTTGATTTATTCCAAGCTCTTTCATGAAAATAATAACTAAAAATTTTAATAAAACTATCCAAAAATCCAATTTCCACTGCAATAATCAATCTGCCTGTTATAATCAAACTCACAAAAAAAGTTATTAAAACTGCAATAATTCTCCAGCTAATTGCTTTCAATAAGCTTCTTCTTTTTCTTTCTTTCATTTTAATCTTTTTTTAATTTCTTTTTTTAATTTCTCACAAGTAAAAGGACGGGCATCATATTTTAAAATTCTGTTTTTTTTAGGAATTTTTATTCCTGTTTTTTCTTTAATTAATCTTCCTAATTGCCCAGTGATATTATTTTCAATTAAAAGAATATTATCTGCTTTTTTCAAAATTTTTTTTATTTTATCAGACATAGGTTTAAGATAGATAATCTGTAAAAATTTACAGTTCAAATTTCCCTCTGAAATAGCATCTAAAATTACTCCTTTAGTTGAACCTTCTCCTATAATCAAATTTTTGCTATTTCTTTTTCCATGCAATTTAAACATCTCAAATTTCCTGCATTCTTTTTTTATCTTATTATATTTTTTAATTCTTAATTCAGCATTTTTAGCAGTTATTTTTTCATTTTCAGTTGTATTTCCATATTGATCATGTTCATAACCACTAGATTTAATAACTTCTTCTTTAATTCCTGGAATTTTTCTATTTTTTTGAATTTTAAGGAATTTCAAGGATTTGAAAGATTTTTCTGGAAAACTATAAGTTGACTCTGCCAGATGCTTATCGCTTAAAATTATAGAGAGAGAATTAAATTTTTGTGATAGAAAAAAAGCTTCATTTGTTTTTTCTATACTTTCTAGAGCATCTCCAGGAGCAATAACTATTCTTGGAAACTCTCCGTGTCCTGCTCTCAATGCTACATTTAAATCTGCCTGACTAGTGTATGTGGGAACACCTGTTCCAGGTCCAGAACGCATAGCCAAATAAACTACCAAAGGAATTTCAGAAATTCCCTGAAAACTTAAACCCTCTGACATTAAATCAAAACCTCCTCCTGAAGTTCCAACCATAACTATTGAACCAGCAAAACTTGCTCCTAAAGCAGAATTAACAGCAGCTATCTCATTTTCTGCCTGAAAAACTTTATATTCTTTATTATTGATTTTTTTAGCAAGCTCTTTCATAACGCCTGTAGCAGGAGTCATTGGATAAGCAAAATAATTATTCAAACCAGAATTTATTGCACCTATAGCAACACTCTCACTTCCAGTCAGAAGATTTATTTTTTGATTTAATTTTTTTAGAATAATTCTCTTTTTTTCATTATAGAAATCAAAACCTTTCTCTCCTGCGCTGATTATTTCTTGATTATCAAATTCTTCTTTTAGAATTCTGAGAAAATCCTTTTTTTCTATTCCAATTAATTTCATAAAAGAACCTAAAATAGCAATATTAATATTTCTTCCCAAATTCTTAAATTTCTCTCCATTTAAAATAAATCCTGATTTCTTTAACTCTTTTTTATGTAAATCTATTGTTTTCTTATCAACAGCGAGAATTCCATCCAATTCAGAATCAAAACTGGCAATTTCTCTATCTGATACACAAAGAATATTAAAGTTATGCCCTCCTCTAATTAAACTCTGATAATCTCTGTAATTGAAGATAAAATAATTTTTTTCTATAAGAATTTTGGAAAGAATTTCAGAAATTTTATTAATTCCCTGATTAGCTTCTCCACCTATAAGAAAATTATACCTCATTTTAAGAAAAATAAGTTTGGATATTATTTAAATTTTTAGTAAGAGTGATTAATTATGAAAGTTATTTCTCAAAAATAATCTTTGAATCAATAATCTTACAGAAATTATCATTTACTATCAATGGATTTATATCTAATTCTGAAATTTTTGGATATTTTTTTATGAGGAAATTCAGTTTTAGGAGATTTTTTAGAACTAAATTTTTTTCCTCTTTATTTAAATTTTTTGAAATCTTAACTTCTTTTAGCATTTCTTCTGCATCTTCTTTATTAAGAGGAGAAATTCTAAAATTAACATCTTTTATTTCTTCCACATCTATTCCTCCAGAACCAATACTTACAACATGTCCAAATTCAGGAGTGTTTTTTATTCCTAAAAAAATTTCTTTTCCTTGAACATACTTCTGAATTACTATTCCTTCAAAATTCTTAATTTTTTTCATTTTTTTAAATGCATTTAAAACTTCTTCATAACTATTCAAGTCTAAAACAACACCATTAACTCTGTTTTTATGGATGATTTTTTTTCCTGAAATTTTAACAGCGAGGGGAAATTTAAGAGATTTAATTATCTTTTTAATTTTAGAAATATCTGAAATATAAAAAGAAGAAAGAACTTCAAAACCCTCTTTTTTTAATAATTCTTTTGCTCTTTTTTCATTATAAATCATAAATAGCATAGGAAACTTATTTATATATAACTTTCTAAATGATATTCATGAAAAAGAATTTTAAAAGAAATCTTAAAAATTTTTTTAATCCTAAGATAATCGCAATAATAGGTGCTTCTAATTCAAAAGGGAAAGTTGGAAATATTCTAATGGAAAAATTAGAAAAATTTAATGGAAAAACTATTCCTATTAATCTTAAGAAAAGAGAGATTTTAGGCAAAAAAGCTTATTCTTCTGTAAAGAATTATAGAAATAAAATTGATTTAGCTATAATTGCTACTCCTGTAAAAACAGTTAAAAAAATATTAGAAGAATGTGGTAAAAAAAGAATAAAAAATGTCATAATTGTTTCTTCTGGATTTTCTGAAATCGGAAATAAAAAATCTGAAGAAGAGATTTCAAAAATAGCAAAAAGATACAAAATGAATCTTTTAGGACCAAACTGCTTTGGAATTGCCAATCCTTTTTTGAGTTTAGATACAACTTTTGCGAAAAATTCTGTAAAAAAAGGTTCAACTGCTTTTATAAGCCAAAGTGGAGCATTATGGAGTTGTTTATCAGATAAAAAAAATGCAAAATATTCTGGATTCGTAAGTTTAGGAAATATGGCAGATTTATCTTTTACAGACTTTATAGAATATTTTAATAAAGACAAAAATACAAAAAGAATAATTTTATATGTAGAGAAAATAAAAAATGGAAAAGAATTTATGGAATTGTGTAAAAAATCAAAAAAAGAGATTATTGCTGTTAAAGCAGGAGAAAGTAAAGAGAGTTCAAAAGCAGCAATAAGTCATACTGGAAGTTTAGCAACAGATTATAGAGTTTATGAAGGAGTGTTTAAGCAGGCAAATATAAGAATAGCAAAAACACTTTACTCTGCTATAGAAAATAAAAAACAGAATTTTATAAAACCAGAAAAAAATAAAAATAAAGTAATAATAATCACAAACGCAGGAGGAGCAGGAGCAATAATCACAGATTTATGCAAAAAAAACAATTTTGAGATTGCAAAAACTTCTAAAAAATTCAAAACAAACCCTGTTGATTTACTCGGAACTGCTACTGCAGAAGAATATAGAAACATCTTGAAAAAACTTGAAAAAGAAAATTTTTATGATGTGGCAATAATTACATTAACTCCTCAAACAATGACTGAACCAGAAAAAGTTGCAGAAGAAATTGTGGAATTCTTAAAAAAAATTAAAAATAAAAGAATTATTGCCTGTTTTTTAGGAGAGAAATCTATGAAAGAATCTGTAAATTTAATGAGGAAAAATAAAATTAAGGTTTTAACAAATTGTTATTAAAAAATTATGAATAAAAAAGAAATTTCTGAAATTATGGAGATTCTTGAAAAATTTTATAGTGATGATTTCAGAACTACTTTAAACAGCATGAGAAAAAAACCAGATGCATTTAAAATTTTAATATCCTGCTTATTATCTTTAAGAACACAGGATAAAAATACGAAAAAAGCCTCAGAAAACCTTTTTGCAGTTGCAGATAATCCTCAGAAAATTTCAAAGTTGCCAATAAAAAAAATTGAAAAATTAATCTATAGTTCAGGACATTACAAGAAAAAAGCAAAAATAATAAGAAATATTTCAAGAGTTTTAATTAAAAATTATAATGGAAAAGTTCCGGATAAAAAAGAAGAATTATTAAAATTAAAGGGAGTAGGACCAAAAACAGCAAATATTGTTTTAAATTTTGCTTATGAAAAAGAAGTTCTTCCTATTGATACTCATTGCCATAGAATTCCAAATAGAATTGGATGGATTAAAACAAAAAAACCAGAACAAACAGAAAAAGAACTTGAAAAAATTCTTCCAAAAAAGTATTGGAAAGAATTTAATGGCTTGTTTGTTTTATTTGGAAAAAGCATATGTCTGCCTATCTCTCCAAAATGCAGTAAGTGTCCAATAGGAAAATACTGCAAAAAAATTGGAGTTAAAAAAAGCAGATGATTGTTTATTGCTCTTTTAGTGAAATATTAGAAAAACAATCCTAATTCTCTGAATTTTATTTATTAATATTTAATATCTATACAGATAATCTCCAAAATAACTTATTTATTAATAAGAAACTAGCTAATCAACAGAAATTTGTTTTTAATTAATTATTACAAATTAGTTTTTTATTAATTGCTCTGAATATTATTATTTTCAATGCAAAATCTAATGTAGATTATCAACTATATTTAATAAAAGAGCAAACTTTAAAAATAAACTTTTTCTTTTTCATTTATGAAGCGTTCAAGTAGAAGATGGAAAAAGAAAAGGCAAATGCGTTGGAAATGGCAACGTAAAAGGCTTAAAAAAGAAAAAAGAAAGAGAAAACAAAGAAAAGCAAGAAGTAAGTAATTCTAAACTATAACAATCCTTATAAATAAATTTTTTTTGTATAAATTATGGTTAGTGAGATATGGACAGAGAAATATCGTCCTAATGACTTTTCAGAAGTTGTCGGACAAGAAGATATAATAAAAAAAGTAAAAGCTTTGACAAATTCTCTAAATATTCCTCACTTATTGTTTGCTGGGCCTGCTGGAACAGGAAAATCAACTTTAGCATTGATTGTAGTAAAAAAGCTTTTTGGAGAAAACTGGAAAGAGAGCTATTTAGAATTAAATGCATCAGATGAGAGAGGAATAAACGTCGTGAGAGAAAAAGTAAAAAATTTTGCAAGAACAAAATCTCTGGGAAACGTAAATTTCAAAGTTATTTTTTTAGATGAGGCAGATGCATTAACTCCTGAAGCTCAGCAAGCATTAAGAAGAACAATGGAGAATTATTCAGCAACATGCAGATTTGTTTTATCATGTAATTATTCAAGTAAAATTATTGACCCAATTCAATCTCGATGTGCTATTTTTAGATTTAAACTTCTTGAAAAAAAAGACATTGAAAAAGTTATACAAAGAATTGTGGAAAAAGAGGATTTAACAATAGATGAAGAAGTCTCAGAAATATTATATGAAGGAAGTGAAGGAGACTGTAGAAGAGTAATAAATCTTCTGCAATCAACAGCTTCTGTTTCACCTTCAATAACTACAGAATTAGTCTCTACAATAATATCATCAGCAAAACCTAAGGATATTAAAGTTGTTCTTGATTATGCTCTATCAGGAGATTTTCAAAAATCTAGAGAAAAACTCTTAGATGTTATGCTAAAAGAAAGCATTTCAGGGCAAGATGTTATTAAAGCTATTCAGAAAGAGATTTGGAATCTTCCTGTTGAGCCTGAAATCAAAGTAAAACTCACAGAAAAAACAGGTGAAGCTGAATTTAGAATT
>CAZOOJ010000009.1:0-34685 GCA_964581415.1 Candidatus Woesearchaeota archaeon | reverse complement strand
CCAACATCAATATAATCCCCATCGCCATCAAATTCATAACAACCCCCACCATCTCCAATTGGTGAGGAGCATGACGAGTTATAAACAGGATTTCCGTTTATTGTTCCATAATTGTTGTAAATAGATTTATCTCTAACATAAGTGCTTTCATTTTCTTCATTAAAATCCATGAAGAGTATTGGTGCATCTAATCTTGCTCCATGAGTGCTTGCTTCTGTTCTATTCTGCATATATAGATAATCATTTGTTTCATTTATTATCACTGTGAGAGCAGGATCAACAATATAATCAAATTCAACTCCATAATCTGAAATTATTTTCAAATCAAAAACATCTGTGCTGTTAGATAAATTAGTTAAATATGTTTGATAATATTCTTCTTCATTTATGTTGTTAATAATTGCAATTTTATTATTTCCATTTTTAGTGTAAATCTCAACACTCGCACTATCATTTCCTAAACTTCTTGCATAGATTGTTATGTCATTATCTGAACTTAAATTTTCTTTGAAATAAGCTCTAACATATTCTGAATTGTTTATTGCCTCGCTCCAGTTATCATCTTTTTTTATTACTTCTTCTGTAATATCAGAAATAAAATCTCTGTTCTTATTCAAATGCTCTGCTTTGCTGACTTCTATAATCATTTCATAAACCTGACTGCTTAAATGAGGAACAATCCATTCAATATAATCAATATAACCATCATCATCTAAATCATAAGCATCATAATCAACTTCTATTCTTATTTTTGAAGAAGTAGAAATCTCTTCAGAATTTTCATTATTTTCACTTACTGCAAAACCTGTAATTAATCCTGTTATTAATGAATTATTTGAATTATTAATACTTGTATTAGAGCTATTATCTGAAGAAGTCTCATTAATATTCTCAATTACAGAATCATTAATTGATAAGTTGCCTACTTCGTTGATTGAATCATTATTAACTGCACTCTCGTTAGTAATTTCCTCTGTAATGTTAATCTCACTTTCATTAAGGATTTCATTTTCACTAGCTGTTGCATTTGTTAAATTATTTTCATTATTAATTATAGAACTATCTGATTGATTTGTATTATTAATTGCCTGAACTTCAGATTCATTATTTTTGATTATTTCATTTTCAATAGTTTCATTTATAGCTTCTCCTGAAGTTTCATTCAAATAACCATATCTAATAGCATCTTCCTCTGAAGCATACCAATAAAGTTTTATTCTTTCTGAACTTTCTATAGGAACTTCATTTTCTAATAAAGTATATGCAAGAATCTCAGTATAGTTTAGTTCATCTGAAGCAGAAATGATTATTCTTTTTCCTCCTTTTACTCCAGGAATTGTTGTTTCATTTGAAACAGGAGCATTTGTATAATATTCAATTGCTATAGATTCATTTTTCTTTTCTGTTGCATTAGTTTTTAATTGAATAATTTTGTTTTTATCAGTTTCAGTTATATTCTCTTTAATCTGTTCTTCTGAAATAACTTTTCCAGTGATAATTGCTTGTGAAAATAAATTAAATAATTTGTATAAAAATCCTTTTCCTTTTTCAATATCTAAAGAAACATCTCCTGTTATTTTTGTTTTGCTTTCAATTTCTTTTATAAATTCTTTTCTATCAGCTTTTTTTATTATTTCGTCATACTCTTCTACTTCTCTTAAAGAATCTTCAATCTCTTTTCCTTTTTTGATTGTTATATTTTTTGCTTCTTTTGGAATATCTATTTTAAGACTCTTATTTGCAGTATCAATAATCTCAATCCATTTTACAGGACGATTAATAATAGCTTTAAACTGCTTTTTAGTTCTTTTTTCAATAATCTCACTTAAATTCCCTATTGTTATATTTTCTTCAGTCAAATTTGTTTCATTTAATAGAATTTGTTCACTTTTCACTGAAATTTCTTTTTCAATAAATGCTAATTCTGTATTATTATAAACTAAACTTACTTTTAATTTCCCATCTTCTGCAGGAATTTTTAATTTTTCTAAATTAAGAATAATCTCTCTTTTATTCCTAGTAGAATTAGTTGTTACAACTATATTATTATCTTCTATTTCTAAGTTTACTTCTCCAGTAGATGAAATAATTTCTGCATTTTGTCCTTCTGAGAGATTATAAATAAATTTTTCACCTTTTGAAATCTGTCCTTCAATATCTCTTCCAGAAATAGAATGTCCTGTTAAAGTAAAATATAATTTTGAAGTAATTTTAGATATTCCTCTAATAATTTGTCCAGTAATTCCTGTTTCTGTTTCTTCAGTTGTTTCATTTAAATTTTTTTCAATTGTCTCTTCTTCTACTGATTCAGTTATCTCTTCTTCTGTAGATTCATTAATTCTTTCTTCAGATTCTTCTAAAATATCTTCTGTCTGATTATCTTCTGTCTGATTGATTTCTGTAATATTTCCAGTTTCATTAATTTCACTTTCATTTATTAAAGTCTGATTAATTTCTTCTGTTTTATTAATTTCAATTATTTCAGAAGATTGTTCAGATTCTTCTTCTGTTTCTTCATCACTTTCTCCTTTAGTTTTAGAAATTGTCTCATTTGATTTTTTAGCAGTTTCATTAATTTCAGTTTCATTATCTTCAGAGATAGTTTCATTAATTTCAGTCTCATTATAGATTCTCAAAACAAAGTTTATAACAGGAAATTCAACACCATAGCCTAAACCTTCTCCAGAAATATTAGTATCTCTTATGTAAAATTTTCCTTCTGAAGTTTCCTCTTCTCCAATTAAATCTAATAAGGAATATTCATATATCTCTTTTGAATTATTAATTAAAATTTTGGTGGAAGCTGGTATAAATTCTTCTTTTTCCAATACAAATGAGAGATAACCACTTAAATTTTCATTTTCAGAATAAGAATTCTCCATTTGCAATATTATATTTCCAGTAAAAAAGCTATTGATAAAGTATCCAAAAATAAAGATTATAAAAACTCCAAAAAGAATTAAAAAGATATTTAAAATTCTTTGAGATTTTTTTGTTACACTACCTTTTCCTACATAGTCTGAAATGACTTTTCCATTTTCTTTACGACTAGAATAAATGTAAGGGCCATAGAGTTTGTTACCTCTTTTAATGTATCTTTTATATGCCATCCTCTTTTAAAAAATTTAAGCAGAAAACTATTTAAAATTATCTTTGTTAAACTAGTTGTTTTAAAAATTATTTAATAGAATAGAATTATTAATAAACTTCTTAATTATTTCTTTTTTTTAGAAATCCAACGAGTTTTTCTTTTACCCATTCGCATGTTTTTTCTGCATTTTGAGGAGCAAAAATGTTTAATCTCTCCGCTATTTAAAACTAAAGTCAATCCCTTATGAAAATCATACTCTTTTCCACAATATGAACATTTAGTCATTTTCAATACTTCCTATTTTTAAACTATATTTTCTGTCAAATCCTCCATTATTTTTAGGAGTTCCATATTCAATATAGGATTTTGTTTCAATAAAATATTTTTCTGAGAAAGATTGTTTAATGTTTTCTGTATCTTCTTTATTTAAACCTAAAACTAAAATTTTTGAATTCTGATGTTCTTTTAATGAGATTTTTGTTTTATTTACAAAATCTTTAATATAATTCTCCATTTTAAGTATAAACTCCTTTTGTTACTTTTGATTTAATCTTTCTTGCCTCAATTTCTGTTTCTCTTAGTATTAACACATCTCCTGTTCTTATAGGTCCCTTAACATTTCTTCTCATACTTCTTCCTTTGTCTCTTCCTTCCTGTACAACGCATTTAACTTGTGTTATCTCTCCTCTAAATCCTGTTCTTCCAACAACTTTTTCTACAATCGCAGGAGCTCCTTCACCTAAAATTTTTTCACTTCCTTTAGTTCCTGTTTGTTTTTTCTGTTGAGGTTTTTGTTGTTTTTTGCTTCCCATTTTAATTTTTTAAATTAATAATAAATCTGATTTTTAATTCTTTTATTATTTTAATCCTGAAATATCTCTTTCAGCATCACCTGCTTCAATAACTGCAACAGAAGATGTAGGAACATTTATTCCAACAGCAATTCCTAATTTTTGCTTGCTGTCAATTTCCTGACATTTTATTTTTTTCTCTTTGCACAATAAAGGAATATGCTGAACAATTTCTTTTGGTTCAACATCAGAAGCATAAACCACCAATTTAGCTGTTCCTCTTTCAATTGCTTTTGTAACTTCGTTAGTTCCTTTTTCAACTTTTCCTGTTTTTTTAGCTTTTTCAACTATTTCATATATATTTGCCATTTTAATATAGATTGGGACTAGATATCTCCATATTTAGTCTTTGAATAATTAATTAGATTAAAATTGGTTTATAAATTTTTGGTTATAAAATTATTTCCAATCTGTTAGAATTTCTTTAAGTAAAAATTAAGTTTCCTTTTTCCTTTTTTCATATTCTTCAATTCTTTCTCTGTTAGTGGGACATTCTGGATTAAAACAGAAAATCCATGGCTTTTTTCCTTTACTTAAGCGCATTAACATAGGAAAACCACATTTTTCACAGATTTTATCTGTTTTTTTTATTCTTCCATTTGGAGGAAGAGAATATGTTTTTTTGCATTCAGGATATCTTTCGCATGCAATAAAATATCTCTTATTCTTTCCTGAATATTTTATTTCTAATCTTCCTTTTTTACAAACAGGACAGAAATTTAATTTATTTTCTTCTCTCTGCTGTTCTCTTAGTTTAATATTAGCTTCTAAAAGTTCTTTTCCTATTCTTTCTTCATTTTTTTCAAAATCTTTTGAAATTTCAATTATATTTTTTTTAGCTTTTTCTATGACTTTTTTTTCTTTATCTAAAAAATTTTTTTTAGATTTTTGTATGTCTTCCATATCCTTTTCAAATTGTCTTGTTAAAAATTCATCTGTGATAATCGGAGAGTATTTTTCTAAAGTTTCTATTAAAGAGATTCCTAAAGGAGTTGCTTCAATGCTCTGTTCTTTTATGTAATTTCTATTATAAAGAGTTTCAATAATCATAGCCCGAGTTGCTTTTGTTCCCAAATTTCTTTTTTCAAGTTCAGAGATTAGAGAAGCAGGAGTATATCTTTTTGGAGGTTGAGTTTCTTTTTCCTCATCTCTTATTTCAATTATCTGAACTTTGTTGTTTATGCTGGGTATGTCTTTTTCTTTTAATTTTAGAGGATAAATTTCAGTCCATCCTTTCTTTTTTATTGAAGAACCTTTTGCAATAAATAATAAATTTTCTATTTCTATCTCTATCTTTTTATTTTCAATTATTGCATTTTCACAGAAAAGAGATAAAAATCTTTTGACAATCAAATTATAAATCTTTTCTTCATCTCCTGATAAAATCTGCTTATTTCCTGTTGGATAAATAGAAGGATGTGCTGGATCTGATTTTTTTCCTTCAACAGGCTTTTCTCTTTTAATCAAACTTTTAACTTTATATTCTTTTGCTAATTTTTCTAATATTTCTTTGTAGTTTATTGAAGAAGGAAGTTTTTGGCTTGAAGTTCTGGGATAACTTATTAATCCTGAAAGATAAAGAGATTGTGCTGCTTTTAGAGTGTTTGAAGGAGTTATCTTATGAAATCTGTATGCTTCTGTTTGCAGTGTTGTTAAATTAAAAGGAGGATTTGGAAAAAGGAAATTTTCTTTTTTTTCAGTTTTTGCTTCTGCTTCTTTTCCCTTAAGTCTTTCAAAATTTTTTAATTGATTTTTATCAAAAATATTTTTATTATAAGTTAATTCTGTTTCCTGATTGTTTTTAAAATCTTTTACTTTAATAAAAATTTGCCAATATTTCTGAGGCTTGAATTTTTGAATTTCTTTTTCTTTTTGCACTATTCGATTCAATGTTGGCCCCTGAACTCTTCCTATTGACATTATTCTGAATCTTCCTGTTGTTTTTATTGAATTCATTAAAGCTCTTGAAAGATTTATTCCATAAAACCAGTCTAAATAATGGCGAGTTTCTCCAGCAATAGCCTGTCCCCAGTAGATACTTTTAGATTTTTTTTCATAAGCTTCATTCAACTCTTTGCTTGTTAAAGTGGAGAACTTCATTCTTGCTGCGTCTGATTGATTGCATATAAATCTTGCAATATTCAATCCTATAAGCTCTCCTTCTATATCAAAATCAGTTGCAATTGTTATATTTCCTGCTCCTTTTGTTATCTTCAATATTGTGTCATAATATTTTTTAGAGAAATCATTTTTTCTTATCAAATAATTTGGCATCCATTTTATATCAAATGTTGGAACTTCTGAACCAGATTTACTTTGAGCAAGTGCAAATAAATGCCCTACAGCACATACTAAAAAAATTTTCTTTCCGTTTCTGTCAACTTCATAATAAGGTATTCTATTATTGCTCTTTTGTTCAGACTTTCCCAAAGCTGATGCAATTTTATTTGCTGCCTGAGGTTTTTCAGTTATAATCAGCTCGTATCCATCTTTCTTTAATCTTATTTTTGGAGGAGAATATTCTTTTTTGATATTTTTTCTTTTTTTTCTTTTTTGTTTCTTTTTAGTAGGTTTTGTTTTCTCAATCTTTTCAAGTTCCTTTATTGATGGTTTATTGTAAATCTTTTCAACTGTTCTTCTTACAATTTCTTCTTTTAGGTTATTTTCTCTAACTACTTTATCAATAGTCCTTCTTAGAATTTCTTCTTTTGGAATTTCTTCTTTTATCTGTTTGTTAATAGCCCATCTAATATCATTTTCATTTACTGGAAAGTATTCTTCAACAACTTTCTCTTCTTTTGATTTTTTTAATTTCTTTGGCATTTTTAGTATTTTTCTTAAAATTTCTGAGAGAAAGAATTATTTAAGCGTTTTTATAATATTCTAAAATATTTTTCAGTTAGAGTTCTGGAAAAACTCTGCATTTTTTCTAAAATCTTATCGAATTAATTTCAGATATATTACATCATATAAACTTCTAAAGAATCAATTGATAAAGAAGTTGCTTAGTTAATCTGTTAAGTAGATAAATAATTAAGAATTGATAATTGGAATGATTTTTTTATTTTAGAGGAATTTACCAAAGCCTTAATTAGATAAAGATTTATATATAACCTTTTTTTCGAATTTGTTATGGATTATAAGAATATAAAAGAATATCTAAAAGAACTTAATAAAACTATTGAAGAGGAAAATCTCTTTAGTTCTACTGAAAGTTTGCCTCTGGAAATGAGAGGAAATCTTTTTGTAACAAAAGCAAGAATAGAGATTGAAGGTAGAAAAGAAAGAATTTCTAAAAAATTATCTAGAATTCCAGAAGAGAAAGTCTTAGATTACTTTAAAGAAAATTCTTCGAAATTTTCTTATTTAGATGCAAAAATAATTTGTAATGCAATTAAAAGTTAAATCTCAATAATTTTTCCTTTTTTTCCGATATTTATCATTTTTGTTTTTCCGAGTTTTTCTTCAATTCCTTCTGCTTCATGAATATGTCCTGATAATACTAAATCTGGTTTAAACTGAATTATTGCTTTTTTTATTCCTTTACTTCCTTTAAATCCAGAGAATTCTGCTTTTGATTTAAATGGATGCATGTGAGTCACCATTATTTTTTTCTTTTTTTCTTTAATGCTTTGATATGCTTTTTTTAGAGTTTCAAAGAAATTCTTTTCTGTCATTGGAGAAAATCCTAAATTTGTACCACCACATCCAAAGATTCCCACATTTCCTTTAGAAAAAGAATAACCATGAATATTTTTTGTATTTGGATAAATTTGCGATAAGAAATCAACAGTAGCTACAGATTCATGATTTCCATGAAGTATTAAAATAGGTTTTTTGAGTTTAGTAAAAGGCTTTATGATATTTTTTGTAGGTTTCTCAAAATAAGTTAAATCTCCAGCAAGTATAACTAAATCTACTTTTTCTTTTTTTGCTTTTTCTGCTAATTTCTTAGTTAATTTGCTGTCTCCATGAATATCTCCTGCTGCAAGAATTTTGGTTTTTTTCATATTTTCTTAAAAATATAAATCTTTAAATAATTTTATTTTAGAATAAGAACAGATATTCTAAACTCTCGTTTCTATAAAAAAATGCTTCTATAAGAAAAATGGAAAGAGTTTTGGATTTGAAAATTCTAATAAAATCTAAAGAGAATAATTCTATTGAATCTGTAAAGATTTCTTAGTTAATAAAGAATTACTTATACTGGAAAATATATCTTACGAAACATTTAAAAGTAGAGTACTTTCTGAATATATACATTAAAAACTACATATCTCAAATGGAAGATAATTTAGATATCTTTTTTAGAAGAAAGCCATCAATGATGTTGGTTTCTCTGAAAAAAAATTCAAGAATGAGGTATGGTAGCATTTTGGCTAAAGAAGTGGATTGTACTTATAGCCATGCAGTGAAAATTCTGCAGACACTGGAAACATTGAAGTTAGTTGTTTTTGAAAAAAAGGGGCGAATAAAAATTATAAAACTAACTAGTAAAGGTAGAGATGTTGCAGATGCTATAGAGGATATACAAAAACTAATAAAATAGTTCTAATGCTGCCCCTTAAATATGAATTTGTTAGATGTTGATATCTGGAGATATGAAATTTTATACAATCTGAATAAATTTTATACAATCTAAAATAAATGGCCCTGGAGGGATTTGAACCCCCGACACCCAGATTAAGAGTCTGGTGCTCTAACCAAGCTGAGCTACAGAGCCACTTCATATCTCTTCGCTACACACTTTTTCTCCTCTTTAAATGAAAGAGTTAGTGTAAGCGGAATCTTAGCGCTCTTCGTGAGATATAGAGCTATAATTTACTTTAGAAATAATTGTTTTTAATTTTAACTATATTCTCTTCTAGTATGTCCGCATTTTGTACATTTAAAAAATTTTGTTTCTGATTCATCGCTTGCTCTTGTTTGGACAGTCCAAAAATAAGCTCTGTCATTACCGCATTTCGGACATTCTTCATTGACTATCGGATGAATTTCTTCACCTTTGTCTCTTACGACAGCAACTTCCTTTTTATCATCCATTTCTTCAGAAGATTCTATTTTTACTTTGTTTTTTGTAGAATAATTACATCTAGGACATCCATAATATTTCTCTTTCTTAATTAATACAGCTCCACACTTAGGACAAAATTCCATCTTATCTTTTGAATAAACCTCTTTTTAAGATTTTCCTTTTGAACTTTTTAAAGTTTTTAAGTTTTTTGTTTTTTGTTTAGGAAAATCTTCTCTTAAATTACAAAAATAAAATGAACTTATCAAAAGATTTAAAAAGACTTTTTATTGTTAAATTGTATAGTCTTATAGACTATTTACTATTGAATAGTGTCAACAAAAATGAAAGAAATAAATCGAAGAGAATTTTTGAAATCTGCAGGAATTTCTTTAGCTGGAAGTTTGATGTTTCCTTCTTATTCTTTAGGAGCTTTTGTAAAATCTAAAAGAGAAAGATTGTATAATGATTCTGAAAATGTTTTATTGGCAAGAATGCTTTTTGGAGAAGGAAGAGAATTATTTGATGATAAAATAGACCCTGATCATAGAGAACTTATCATGATTGGCTGGACTGCAATAAATCGTGCTGAAAAAAAGTTTAAAGGAGATAATTTAAAAGAAGTTTTGTTAGCAAAGAAGCAGTATAGCTGTTTTAATGATAATCCTAAAGATAAAAGAGGATATGAAAACTTTCTTAGAACTCTTAATCCTTGGATACATGAAAAAGAAAACTGGATAAAAAGCTTAAAACTTTCAGAAAATATTTTAGAAGGAAAACTTTCTCATTTAAATTATAGACAGGATCATTATCATACAAAAAATGAAAAACCTTATTGGGCAAAAAGTAAAAGAATGAGATCTATTTGGGTACAACCTTCTTTTAAGCATAACTTTTATGAAGATATTAAAGCTTAAACAAAAACTCATCAATTCTTTTTTTAGCTAGTTCTCTTTTTTTCTGATGTTCTTTTAAAAAATCATTTATTTTTTTAATTAAAATTTCTTTTAATTCTCTTGTTAATAATTTTCCAGATTTATAATTATCATAGATATCCTTTAATTTTTCATCATTCGGTTCAAAAAACATTCTTAAATATTGAAAACTGACGTCTATTTCAGGATTTCCTCCTTTTTTTCTATGTTCTTCTGTTGTTTTTTGTCCTCCTGAAAAAGCATATTTTTTAATTTTATTTTCAACTTCTTTTGGAGAATCTGTGGTTAGTATAGTTGTATTAGATTCTGGCTGAGAACTACTCATTTTTCCATGCATTCCTGTTAAAGGTGGAAGAAAAGAACTTTGGATGCTTGCTGGTTTAAAATAACCTAATTTTGGAAGTATATCTCTCGTTAATCTAAAATGCGGGTCCTGATCAACTGCATGAGGAATTAAGCAGGGAATTTTCTTTTTATTAATTACTGAAGGTAAAAACGCAGGAACAGCTTGAATAGCAGTATAAAAAATCATTCCGACATTAGAACTTTTATTCATTCCAAACGAAGATCTAACCATCGAGTAGGTGATTTTTTTAGCAACTTTACAAGCTTCTTTGTACATTATTCCTGAATGTTTTGTATCAATTAAAAAATGAGTTTTTTTAGGATTAAAACCCAAGGCAATAACATCATACATATTTTCTCTCATTATTTCTTCAATTTCTTTAAACGAATCTTTTTTTCCGAGCAAAAATTTTTCATCATCAGTCCATTGAAACCACAAATCTGCACCAAATTTATCCTGTAACCATTTAGTAAAAACCCAAACACCTAAATGCCCTAAATGTATAGGACCAGAAGGACCTCTTCCTGTGTAAAGAAAAAATTTATTTCCTTTTTCATATTCATTCAAAACCCAGTTTAAATCTCTTCCAGCAAAAAATATATTTCTTCTTAGCATAAAATGAAGTTCTTTTGTATGCTTCTGAATTCTCTCTAAAATTTTGTTATTTATTTTTTCTAATCCAAACTCTTGAATTAATCTTTTATAGTCAACTTCTCCTTCAACTTCCCATGGAGTAACCTTACCAACTCTTCTCTGTGACATATTCAAGAGAATCTAATAATCTTTTTAAATATTATCAAATGCTAAATATTTATAAATAATCTCCTCTATTTATAAAAAATAAAAAAATGAAAAGAATATTAATATTATTGGCTTTTGTTTTATTATTAATCTCTTTTGTATCTGGAGAGATTATTCTTGGAGAACTTTCAGAAGTCTATAATCTTGGAGATACAGTTTCTATCTCAGCAACTATAAAAGCCTCTAATGATATCTCAGGAAGCTTTAATATGGATCTTGTTTGTAAGGAGAAAGAAATTAAGTTTTATAAAAATGGATTTAGTTTATCTTATGGAGAAGAATTAAAAATCACTCCCGCACCTTCTTTACTATTAAGAGAGAGTATTATTGGAGATATGAGAGGAAATTGTAAAATAAGAGCCTATATCAATGAGCAGAGTGTTTTAAGCAGAGAATTTAAAATTTCAAATTTAATAAAAATAAATTTAGGAACAAATCAAACAATTTTTAATCCTGGAGAAAAAATTGAAATTGAAGGAGAAGCTGTAAGAGAAAATGGGAAATTTGTTGAAGGAATAGTGGAAATGAATCTGATTACTGATTCTGAAAATAATAAAACTGAGAATTTGACAGCAATTAGTACAGTAGATAAAGGCTTCTTTCTTTTGAATATTTCTTTTCCTGGAGATTTGAAAGCAGGTGATCATCTATTGAGTTTAAAAGTTTATGAGAAAATTGAGAATGTAATAACAAACGAGGGTTTTATAGATTATCCTATAATAATAAATCAAATTCCAACAAACTTAGAGATAGTTTTGGAGGAGAAAGAAGTAGAACCAGGAACAAATCTAAAGGTTAAGACAATTCTTCATGACCAAAGTGGAGAAAAAATTTCTTCAAAAGCTATTATTACTATAAAAAATAATCTGAATGAAATTTTAAAACAAGAAGAAAAATCAACTGATGAATTTTTTGAATATCCTATAGAATACAACGAGCCTCCGGCAAAATGGGAAATAATTGCAATTTCAAATAAAATCAAAAGTAATACAAATTTTATAATAAAAGAAAAAGAAAGTGTAGATATAGATATAATAAATGAAACACTTACAGTAGAGAATAGAGGAAATATTCCTTATAATAATACTGTACAAATAAAAATAGGGGAGGAAATTTTAGATTTACCTTTATTTTTGAAAGTAGATGAAACTAAAAAATATAAATTAAGTGCTCCAGATGGAAGATATGATGTAGAAATTATTTCAATAGACGGAGAACAATCTTTTAAAAAAAATACTCTTTTAACTGGTAAATCAATTAGTATAAAAGAGACTGGAAGATTAATGGAGTCTATGATTAATCCTTTAGTCTGGATGTTTATTATTGTTCTTCTTGGATTGATTGTATTTCTAATATTCAAAAAAGGATATAAAAAAAGTTTTTTTGGATATATTTCTAAAAGAAAAGAGAATAAAAAAGAAAAAAAATTAGAAAAAAATCCTTTAATTAATTCGAGAAATAAAGCTGAACTTTCATTATCTATAACAGGAGAAAAACAGAATATAACTCTTGTTTGTATCAAATTAAAAGGAATAAAAGAGATGATTAAGAAAAGAATTATGAAAGATAATTCTGAAGAAAAAAAGATAAAAGAAATTCTGCAAGAAATTACAGCTTTTGCTGAAGAGAAAAAAGCAGCAACTTATTTTAATGATGACTGCTTATTTTTTCTTTTGATACCTTCAAAAACAAAAACTTTTGGCAATGAAAAAATTGCAATAAAAATTTCTGAAAAAGCTGAAGAGATATTAAATGAATCTAATAAGTTATTTAAACAAAAAATTGAATTTGGAATTGCAGTTAATTATGGGACAATAATAGCAAAACAGGATAAGGATATTCTTAAATTTATGAGTATGGGAACTTTGATAACAACAGCAAAAAAAATTGCAGGAATTTCTAATAAAGAAATATTTTTGAGCCAAAAAATAAAAGAGAGATTAGGAGCAAATATAAAATTAGAAAAACATCAAAAGGACAATATTATTGTTTATAAAATAAAAGAAATAAAAGATAGAGACGAGCATAAAAATTTTATAAAGAGTTTTTTAGATAGAATAGAGAAAGATTGATTACTTCTTAACAATATGATTTTTTAATTTATATTTCTAATTTTAAAAAACTCTTAACAATCGCTCTTTTAACTTCCGGATGTTTTTTTTCTAAATTATTCAAAAAATTTGAAATTTTATCTTTTTTAATTTTAATTTCTTTAAACTTTAATTTTTTTAATTTAGCATAAAGAAGAACCTCTTTATCTAAAAAGAGATAAAGAGGCTGAATTATCTTCTTATTTTTTGGAAGTAATTCTCTTAGATTTTTATTTTCTTTTTGAATAATATTGTTAATGATGCTGTAAGCAATTAAATCAATTGTTTTAGAATCTGCAAATTTATCAAATTTTCCCTTTTTAATTATTCTAATTCTTCCTTTTTTAGCAAGCATTTCTAATATTTCTTTTAAAATTCCAGTTCTAAAATCTTTTTTGTCTTTATATTTAATAATCTCTTCTTTATTTATCATATCAAATTTTCTTATAGAATATAATGCTTTTTTTTCAAACCATTTTATAAAACAATTTTTACAAACTTTTCTTTTGTTTGTGAATTCATAAACAGGTTTTATCTGGCATTGATAGCACATTTTATAATTTAAATTTTGAATATCTTTTCTCTCCTCCTTTTTGATAATCTTCCTGCAATTCTGCTGCAATTTTTATGCAATTTTCTTTTTTTAAAGAATAATAAACAGCAGGTTTGCTCTTTTCTGATTTAAGAGAATCTTTAAATTCTTCAATTATCTTATTTTCATCTCTGTTTCTTCCCACCACCAACCAGCAATTTTTAATGAAAAAATGCCTTCCTAAATTTATAAGAGGCAGAGTCTTTTCTTTAATCAAGTCTTTATTAATCAATATTTCAAATCTTTTTTTTAACTCTTTTTCACAAAGCAAACATCCTCCTGAAGGAGAAGGATAAGCTATTTCAAATTTTTTAGCAAGAGCTATCTGTTTTTTTCTTTGTCTTCCTTGAATTTCATAGATATCTGTTAACGGCCTTAAAATTCTATTTTTTAATTTAGATTCTTCTTCAATAATTTCCATATTCCTTTTTGTTTGTGATAAAGGCCTTTCATTTAAAACTTCTCCACTGACAATTAAATTAATTCCTTTTTCATCTGCAACTTTTTTAACTTTTTTAAACATAAAAATCTTACAATCAATACAGGGATTTAATCCTGCACCCCTTTTATATTTTGGATTCTTAATCATTTCTAAATATTCTTTTAGCAAATCTCTTTTTGTGCAGTCAAAAATCTTTAAATAGGCTTTATTTTTTTTAATAAACTCTCTGACTTCTTTTTCTTTATCTTTTTCAAATGGAAGTTTAAAATATATCGCAAAGATTTCAAAATTTTGATTTTGCATAATCTTTAAAACAAGTCTGCTGTCAAGTCCTCCTGAAAATAAAATTAAGCATTTTTTCATTAAAAATAATAGAAAAATTCTCTTATAAAATATGTGTATATCGATTTTTAGAAGAATTTATTTTATTTTTGAATATATAAAAATTTATTTTTTAAAAGAACCTTTTTTAGTATTCTTAGATTCTTTCTTAAAAATATTCTTATTAAAAAAATCAGAAATTTTATAACTTATTTTAAAGACTTTTAATGCTATTCCTAGAATAATTAAAATTGCTCCAAAAATTATTCCTTTTATAGAAATTAAACTTGCTTTAGAAAAGAAAATTTGAAAGAATGTTGAAAGAGATTCTCCTACAAATGAAAAAATCCAATTTATTTTTAGAAAAGGTAATAATGAAAGTATTAACAAACTCCCCAGAATAATTGGAAGAGATGTTTTATTTTTAATGAGAAGAAACATAACAACAGATAATAAAACAGACAAAATTAAACTTAAATAAAATTTTTCTTTCCAATAATTCTTAGCTTTTTCAGAAATTAAAAAAAAGATATTTTCCTCTTTTTCAAAACAATTCCAAAAATCACAGGAATATTCCTTATAATAAATATTAGATATAAAATCTTCTCTGCTTTTCTCTATTATTTTTTCTGGACCTTGATTTACAATTTCGCAAGGAATAGTGAGTGTTTCACCAAATTCTTTACTTTCAAAAACAAATTCTGAATTATTTTCGCAATAATCTTTCATAAGAAGAAAATTTTCTTCAATTTCATTATCAATATTATATTCTTTAATAAGGTCGTCTGTTATAGAAATTAATTCTGGTTTGATATTTTCATATTCTAATGAAGAACTTAAAATAAAAAAAGCATTTCCTGATAGAAATACAAAGAAAATTAGAATACTTGCAATAATAAACAAGCTGCCTCTTATCAACCCCATTTATAAAAAAAGTATAGATAGTTTATAAATCTTAATATTTTTTTTAAGATTTTTTTCTAAAATTTTTAAAATTTAAATCTGTTATAAGAATTATAATAATTTCTTAAAGAATCTTTTTCCAATTCATTAATCCAAGGTATTTTTTCTAATTTTGAATAACAATTTTCAAATTCTTTACATGTCTGCAGATAACTTAAGAGAGCTTTATTAAAGAGATTTCTTTTTTCTTCTTCATTAATCCAAGATATCTTCTTTAAATTTGAATGAAACTCTTTAAGATTAAAAAAACAATCTTTTTTTAAATCTTCTTCAATACTTTTTTTCCTAAATTCTTCTACACCCACATATTAAATAAATAATCTCTTTTTAATTTGGATTATCTTTAAGGAAATTGCTATTTATATAATTTGTTACAAAAAATATATAAAGTTTTATTTTATTAGATTTTATGGTAAAGATAGATAAAGATAAATGCATCGGATGCGGAACTTGTGTTAGTATCTGCCCAGAAGTATTTGAAATAGATTCTAAAGACAATAAAGCTAAAGTAAAAAGTGGAAAAAAAGCTCTCTGTATAAAAGATGCTATAAATTCTTGTCCTGTAGGTGCAATAAGTGAATAAAAAAGGTTTTTAGAACCAAAATAAACAAAAAACTTTATTAACTTCTTAGAATTTTCTTTTTAATGTTCAAAAAAGAGAGTAATTCAGAAGAAAATTCTGTTGAAACAGGAGAGATTTCAGAAGATAAATTTGTAAAGTGGTTTAGGAATTTAGATAAGAATTCTGGAAAAATTGCTGGTGGTAAGGGTGCTAATTTAGCAGAAATTTATAATCTAAAAATTTCAGTTCCTCCTGGTTTTGTGGTTACTGCACAGGCTTATGATTACTTTATAGAAAAATCAGAATTAAAAGAAAAAATAAGCAAACTATCAGAAAAAATAGATTATGAGGATACAAAAAATCTTAATGAAACTACAGAGAAGATAAGAGAGCTTATTATCAATTCTAAATTTCCAAAAGAATTAGAAGAAGAAATTTTGGAATCTTATGAACATTTAGATGCGAGAGATTTGAACATTTCAAAAGGTTCTGCTCTGGATATTCTTAAAACTTCTTCAGATTTTGCTTTTGTTGCTGTAAGAAGCAGTGCAACTACAGAAGATTTAGAAGATGCGAGTTTTGCAGGACAGCAAGAAACTTTTCTTAATATCAAAGGAAAATCAGAATTGTTAGAAAGTATAAAAAAATGTTTTGCATCTCTTTTTACTCCAAGAGCAACATATTATAGAAACAAAAAGAAATTCAAGCATGAAGAATCGAGCGTTGCAGTAGTGGTTCAAAAAATGGTTAATTCAACAAAATCAGGAGTAATTTTTTCAAAAGACCCTTCTTATAGAGACGATAATATTCTTATAGAGGCTGTTTTTGGATTAGGTGAAGGAATTGTTTCAGGAAAAATAAGCCCTGATAGTTATACTGTTTCAAAAGACTTAAAAATTTTAGATAAAAAAATAAAAGAAAAAAAAATAGCTATAACTAGAGATGCTTCTGGAAAAAGTAAAATTGTGAAATTAAAAGATGAAATATCAAAAAAACAAGTTTTAAAGGAACACGAGATATCTTCTCTTTCAGAAATAGCTTTGAAATTAGAAGAGCATTATCATAAGCCTCAAGACATAGAATTTGCTATAGAAGATGAGAATATCTTTATTGTTCAAACAAGACCTATTACTACTTTAAAAAATAGAATTGAGAGGAAGGTGAATAGAGGAGATTTAAAAGGAGAAATTATCCTTGAAGGATTAGGAGCTTCTCCTGGAATAAGTTCTGGAAAAATAAAAATCATTGAGGACTTGAAAGATCTTGATAAAATTCAAAAAGGCGATGTTTTGGTTACTGGAATGACTAATCCAGATATGGTTGTTACAATGCAAAAATCAGCAGCAATAGTTACAGATGAAGGAGGAATGACAGCACATGCAGCAATTGTTTCCCGTGAAATGGGAATACCCTGTATTGTCGGAACTCAGAATGCAACAACTAAATTAAAAGAAGGAGAAATAATAACTGTTGATGGTTTTGAAGGAAAGATATACAAAGGAAAAATTTCAGAAGAAGTCAAAAAAGAAATTCTTCCAGTAATTATAGGAACAAAAACAAAAATAAAAGTGATGATTGATTTGCCAAGTTCTGCAGAAAGAGCTGCAAAATCTAAAATAGATAAAGTTGGATTAACCAGAATGGAAGGAATTATCGCAGAGTCAGGAAAACATCCAGAATATTTTTTAAAAGAAAATAAAATAAAAGACTATGAAGAAACTATCTTTAAAGGACTTGAGAAGATTTCGGAATATTTTAAAGAACTCTGGATAAGAACATCAGATATAAGAAGCGACGAATTTCAAAATTTAGAAGGGGCTCCAAAAGAAAAAGAAGCAAATCCAATGTTAGGAATGCATGGAATTAGATATGGAATAAAGAATCCTCAAATACTTAAGGCAGAATTAAATGCTCTAAAAAGAATTTCTGAGAAAGGAAAAATAATTGGTATTTTATTGCCTCAGGTTATTTCTGTTGATGAAGTAAAGAAAGTAAAGAGATTTCTAGAAGAAATAAATTTTACAAAAGCAAAATTAGGAGTTATGATTGAAACACCTGCTGCAGTTCAGTTGATAAAAGATTTATGTGATGAAAAAATTGATTTTATTTCTTTTGGAACAAACGATTTAACACAATACATGCTTGCAGTTGATAGAGGAAACGAACAAGTTCAAATTCTTTATAATGAGATGCATCCTGCTATACTTCATCAACTTGAATATGTTATAAGAGTCTGTAAAAGAAATAAAATTGAGACGAGTATTTGCGGACAGGCAGGAAGCAAAAAAGAAATGGTTAAATTTTTAGTTGAAAAAGGAATAGATAGCATAAGTGTAAATCCTGATGTTGCTAGTGAAATATCAAAATATATTTTAGAAATTGAAAAAAGTCTGATAGAAGGAACAGATGAGGAGCCTCGTCAGTATCAGCCTGAAAAAAAAGATATAAAAGAAGATTTTATAAAACTCCAGAATATAATTGAGAAAGATAATGCTTCAGAAGAAGATATTCAAAATGAATTAAACCAAGATTCAACAATTACAGAAAAATCTTCAGACAATAATTTAAATCAATCTCAAGCTTTTCAGAGCGAGCAATTTGATGAAAAAGACAAAGAACAAAACATTGAAAAAGATATTCAAGCAATTGAAAAAGAAAAATTAGAGTATTTAGAAAAACATCCTGAAGAAGAATCAGAAGAATTTCCAATAATTAATGGAGCAGAAAAATTGCAGGAAGAAGAAAAAGATGAAAATGAAAATAATATTGAAAAAGAAGAGTCAGAGAATCATGAAAAAGAACAAGAGAATGAAAAGAAAAGGAAATTAGATATTTTTTGAGAGAAAGATTTAGATATACTTAACATATTCTTCAAAGAATTTTTTATAAGTTTCTTTGAATCTTTTTAAAATAAATCTTTTCAAGGTGTCTGTATGTTTTTGGTCAAATTTTTCCAATGCTGTGAGATATGCAATTCTTTGTGATTTTCTGATTATTAAAGGAGGATATTTATTATTTATTAAAATTATATTAATTAGAAATCTTCCAACTCTCCCATTTCCATCTTCAAAAGGATGTATTTGTTCAAATTTTCCATGGAACAAACTAGAAAGTTTAAGTGGATGAATTCTATTTTTATTCTTATTATACCAATTTATCAATTTATTCATTTCTTTTTTTACTTTTTCAGGAGGAGCTGTTTTGATACTTTTTCCAATAATTACATTTGGAAATCTTTTATAGTCTGTTTGAATATCAATATCTCTAACAAGAAGTTTATGTATTTTTATTATATCTTCTTCATTAATTTTAAATTTGTTTTTAATAATTAATTCTACAACTCTTCTTGAATTTCTTGTCTCATAGATTTCTCTTAAATCTTTTCCGTTAATTGAAGCATTTTCAAACATCACAATTGCAACATCTTTTAGAGTTAAAGAGTTCCCTTCAAGAGCATTACTCTCATAAGTAAAATTAGCAGTAAATCTGTCCAACAAATCTTTGAAATTCTTTTTTGGAAGATTTTTTAATATCTTAGAATAATTTATTTTAATTTCTTCAATTTTTTTAATTTGCTCTTTTGTAAAAACAGAGTCTGTTTTATAATTCTTTAAAGCATATTTTAATAGTTCCTGTTTTTTCTTTTCTTCAAAAAAATTCTTTAATTGTTTTTCACTTTCTCCTTTGAAAATTTTTTCAATAGGTTTAACTTTTCCATTTGGAAGCCTGATAGTTTCTGCTACATATTTATACTTCTTTCCTTTGATTGTTTTTTCTTTAAAATGCATAATAAAAGTTATACTTACATATTTATAAACTTTTTTATTTTGTAAGTATAACTCTTTTAATAAAATAAAACAGGAAGACAAAAAATTAGATATTTTTTGAGAGAAATTAATAATATAAAATTGTTTTAGATTTGTGTTTAAGGATTTTATGCTTTGTATTTAGTTTTATACTTCCAGTAGTTAAGAAGTAATTTATCCCAAATATTTCAATAAAATCATCAGTCTGTTTTTTATTTTTTACTGGTAGATTTAATCTTGCAGAAATTTCATTTTTATTTATTCTAATTTTAGATTCTATATTATTTTTATTATTTTCACAATTATTTTTTTCAAGAAAACTTAAATCACTTGCTCTAATAAACTGATTAAAATTCTCATTTAAAGCTATAGAATTAAGAATATCTCTCTTCTTAATTGTTTCTATATTCTTAATTTTCTCTATTAATTCAGTCTTCATAGAAGAATTAACAAATTTTTCTGATATGTAGAATTATTATTCCTATTATTATGAAAATAATTCATTCAATTGATTTCTAAGATAATTAATTAAATTTATAAAATAGAAAAACTATTAGAGAATATGGTAAAAAGAGCTCAGACTAAAAAAAAGAGGAGAAAAAAATCTACTGAAAAAACAACAAAAAAAAGAAATAAAGATGTTGAAAAAGTGCTTATAGAAAATTTTGTTGCATTACAAAAAGTTATGACTAATCTTTCTTCAAAATTTGATAATCTATCAGATCAAATATCAAAATTATTAAATCTTTTTGAAATTTCTGCGAAGACTCTTGCTGAAAAAGAATTTAAAATAGAAAAAGGAGAAAACAATAAGATAATAGCGGAAAAATTAGATAATTTGATTGACCAGAATAAAACAATAGCAAGAGGATTGACTTTATTGCATGAAAATTCAGAAGAAGAAATTCCTCTCCCTCCGAGACCTCTTCCTTTAAATAAGAATCCTCCACAATTAAGAAGGTTTCCTGCTGAAAAAAAGAGAATAGAGACTCCAGATAATTATCAAAAATCAATTTCTTCTAATGAAAACTATGAAGAATGAATTTACAATTAAAAGAACAGACTAAAGAATTTAAAGAACTTTTTTTCTTAGAATTTACAAGAGAATTAATTAAAAATATTTCAGAGAATGAAGTTTCTAAATTAAAGAAAATTATTGAAGATGAAAAAGAAGAATCTGAGAAAAAAGAAAAAAATTTTAATAGGACTATAAAACAAAAAATAGGAATTCCTGAAGAATTGAGAAAAGAAACAACAACTCAGAGAATCTTAACTCCAATCAAAACTAAATTTAAAGAAAAACTAGAGATAGATAAAGGATTTGAAAAATCAGTCAAATCCTCTTTTAAGGAATTTTTGCCAGAAATAAAAAGAAAAGAGATGCCAAAGAAAATTCCTATTCTCAGAATTCCAGAACCAATTCTTCCTGAAAGACTTCAATATTTAAAGCCAAAACCAAATAAAAAACAAATAAATTTAGAAAAATTAAATCCTTTAGTGGTAGATCCTTTAATAAAAGTAATTGAATGCAACGGGCCTGACGAGAATATAGTTATTAGAGGAAAAAGAGGCGTTAAAAAAACAAACATCTCTTTGAGTAAAGAAGAGATAGATGAAGTAATAAAAAACTTTTCTGAAGTTGCAAAAATTCCTGTTTCTGAAGGAATTGTAAGAATTGTTTATGGAAATTTAATTTTAAATGCAGCAATCTCTCCAATTGTGGGAACAAAATTTATAATCAGAAAGATGGCTTTTAATCTTCCTCCTCCTCCTCCTCCACTTCCAACTTTAATTAGGTAATTTTATATGTAAAGAAAACTTTAGAATTATATAAAAGAAAAAGAACATTTTATTATCTTTTGTAGTTAGATTAAATAAGAGAGTATGATTTAGAACATATTAAAATCATTTAAATTTCTCTAATTTAATGCAAGAGATATGAATGGATTCTTAATCTGGCAGTCTTTATGATATATTATTATATAAGAGAATATATGAATGTTCTAATTGTGGTTTTGTCATAGATAGAATTATTTCTTCAGCAATAAACATATTAGATAAATTAGCAGGGCAGGAATTGTCCTATGTGGATAAATATTCGTCAACATTTTCTTGAAGTAAATAGATTCTATGAAGCAAGAAGCCACTTCATTTATGTAGTAGTAGTTCATACTCTTCATAAAAATAGCTCATTTTTATATAATCGTCTTCCTTTAAAAATTCATATCTACTAATTTAAATTAGAGAATAAAATGTCTGCTATATTTATAAATTAATTAGAGATTACATCCTTCTAGAGTTTCCCAAATTTCATAATAATCTCCTGCATTTATATTAGTATTACTAACTCCAAGTTCTATATAGCTTTTATTATAAACTTCAGGAACACGCGGAATTACAAAATCTGTTATAATTATGCATCTGCTTTCATCACTATAAGGAAATTTAGAATAATATCCAGTATAATCTACTCCTGATTTTGGCAAGTCTTCACTATCAAAATAAATTTTTGCTTCTGTTGGCCATATAGAATAAATCGTTCCATTATTTAGATTAGTTTCTTGAACACAAGTCCAATTAATACATTCTTCTGCAATTCCACAATTTCCACATAATCCTCCGCATTCATCATCTCCACACTCTTTTGGAGAACCGTCTCCGAAAGTGCAGTTAGGAATACAATCTGTACAAGTTCCATTAATACAATCTTCTCCAATTCTACAAGTTCCACAACTTCCTCCGCATCCATCATCTCCACACTCCCTTCCTTCGCAATCAGGGTCGCAATAACAAACTCCATTAAAACAAAAATCTCCTTCATCACAAAACCCACATAATCCTCCGCATCCATCATCTCCACAATTTTTTCCAATGCAGTTAGGAATACATTCTCCTTCAACACAAGTTCCATTCTCACAATAATATCCATCATCACAAACTCCACACAATCCTCCGCATCCATCATCTCCACAATCTTTTTTAGAACCGTCTCCGAAAGTGCAGTTAGGAATACATTCTTCTGGTACACATGATCTATCATTAGCACAAAAATATCCTTCATCACAAGGTCCGCAAGGAATATCTTCTCCACAAATTTCATAAATTCCACATTCATATTCTAAACTTTCACAAGAATCTGTGCAATTATCTTCTCCATTATCATCTTCTCCATTATCATCTCCTCCATTTTCTCCCCAAACACTTCCTTCAGAATATTCTATGTTCTCACATGTTGTGTCTATAATATTTCCTTTTATTGTTTTTCCTGATTCTAATTTTAGAATTGGAGCAATGTCAATACAATCTAATTTTCCTGTATAATTTAAAATGAATATTTCAGTTTCTAATTCATTCATAGTAGTATCTTTTTCAAAAATTTCTGTTTCTGTTCCATTTCTGACAGCAAAGATTATTCCAACTAAATTTCCTTTTCCTATTCCTCTTTCTACAGTTACTCCTGTTCCATCATCTCTAACTTCTATTTTTTTAATTTTTAAATCAATAGTAAATTTTGATAAAGAGATTTCTTCACTTTCTTCACTAACAATATTTCTGATAATAATCCAAATAATTCCTGCAGCAACTAATACTAAAAGTATTAAAATAAGAGAAGTAATTATAGATGATAAACCTTTTTTATTCCTCTTCTTTCCCATTTAATTTTAAAAAATTTAAAGTTTATAAATCTTAATAATCTAAACTATTTATATGGAAAAAGAAATAACAAAAGAAAAGATAGACAGATATTATGAATTAACTAAAAAAGCATTGGAAATATCAAAGAAATCTATTATAAAAGGAAAAGAAAAAGACGCAAAGGAAATAATTGAGATGGTTTCTAATTATGTTTCAGATTCTGTTTATTTTAGAGAAAGAGGAAATTTTATAGATGCATTTGCTGCTTTAAACTATGCTCATGGATGGTTAGATGCTGGAGTGAGATTAGGAATTTTTAAGATTAAAGACAACAGATTGTTTACTGTAAAATAAACAGATTGTTTACTGTGAAATAAACAAAAAACTCTTAAAATTATTCTTCTGTAAACTTTATTTTTCTATTCTTTCTTATATTTCTGTAATAATTTATTATTTTATAGGATATTTCGTTTTAAATTAATTTTTTAATAAAAAACATTTATATAATCTTGAAAATTAAATTAGATAATGAAAAAAGAAGTGATTGTTATCAGTTTGGGAGGAAGCTTGATTATTCCAGATAAAGTTAATGTTAGATTTTTAAGAGATTTTAAAAAAGTGATTAATAATAATATAAAAAAATATAAATTTGTTGTAGAATGTGGTGGAGGAAGCATAGCAAGAAAATATATTTCTGCTTTAAGAGATTGTAATCTTAATAGAAAACTGCAGAGTCTTTCTGGAATTTCAGCAACTCGGATGAATGCTAGATTTATGAATTATTTTTTTGGAATAAATCCTAAGAAAGGAATTCCTCGCAAAATGAAAAATATAAAAAAATATCTAAAAAAACAGGAGATTCTCTTTTGTGGAGCTCTTAGATATAAACCTAACCAAACTTCTGATACAACAGCAGCAGAAATTGCAAAGAAGTTTAATACAAATCTCATAAATATCACAAATGTAAAAGGGCTTTATGATAAAAATCCAAAAAAATATAAAAATGCAAAATTAATTAAAAAAATCTCCTGGAAAAATTTTGATGAGATTGTAAATAAAATTCCCTTTAAACCAGGGCAACATTTTGTTTTAGACTCATCAGCTTCAAAAATAATTCTAAAAAATCAAATTCCTACATATATAATAGGAAGTGTAAAAGAGCTTGATAATATTTTAAAAAATAAAAATTTTAATGGAACAATAATAAAGAATTGAATTCAATTTCCATAGAGATTTGTTTTTATAATAAAGAGTTTTTATAATAAAGGCTTTGATAAAACTCTATTTTTTCATTCTAAATTCTATCTAATAATAATTTCTACAGAATTTAATTCCTTAAAAATAAATTATCAAAAGCAATTTATCAAAAAAATATCTTAATTCTATTCATAAGTTCAGTATTAATTAATAATTTAGAAATAAAATAAATAGCTTTTTTAGAAAAATTTCTTAAAGTCAATAATAAATTTAGTTTATAAAGTTAAAAATAATCAATACATATCTTTTTGATATATTAAATAAACTTAGCTGATTATCAGACAGATTAATATTAAAAATATAAATTTTAATTATGAACGTGCTTATTGATTTAAAAATATTTAACTAATACAGATTATACAAAGCTTTAATTTCTTTTTCTGAAAGAGCTTTGTTATAGATTTTTATTTCATCAATTTTACCCTTAAAATAACCATTGTCAGAGTAATATCCTAATCTTAAAGGTAAGGAACTTTTTACAATCTTGTTGTAATTCTCTGGAGTTTTTAAAGAATTTTCAATTTCTCCATCTATATATAAACTTATTTTTGAGTTATAAGAATCAAAAACACAGACTATATGATACCATCTTTCAATTCTAAGAGGAGAAGAATCCACCTTTACTTCTTTAACTTTATTTCCTTCAGTTAATTCAAGAATAAAACTCAGAGAATTTGAATTTTTAGTATGTTTTATTATCCATCCTTCTCTTGAAGTTGCAAAAAAGTTCCATTTTAAATTACCTATTATTCCGTCAGGATTGTTAATATCAAAAGAATTTCTATTATACCACAATTCCACACTTAAGGAATTCTCTAAATCTAAAAAATTCAAATCCACATAATCTTTTTCTCCGTCAAATTCACATGCTTCTCCTTTCTTTCCTTCAACAAACTCTGCTCCTTCTATGCTTCCTTCTCCTCCTTTTTCATTTCTAACATTTCCATCTAATTTCCACCAGGAAACTAAATTTTTCTTGTTACTTGTTATTTCTTCAATAGAGAATTCTTTTTTATCAGCAATTTTTCCTACAAGAGTCTCATTATTTTTATCTCTTATAATTGGAGCTATTGATATTTCTTTTACAATTCCCTGATAATTCAAAATAAAAATTTTATTTTTATTTTCCTTGATTTCTTCATTTACTGTTAAAGTCTCTTTCTCAATTCCATCATCTAAAATAAATTCTATTCCAACAACATCTCCTTTTCCAGGATATCTTTTAATATTAATTTCAATTCCCTCTTCAATTTCTGAAACAGAAACTATTTTAAGGTTGATTTTAGAACTTTTTAAGAAAAATTCTCTAAATCCTCCAGAGAGAATTATGCTCAAAATCATAAATAATATGAGAATTATTAAAATTCCAGAAAAAATAAAAATTAGAGATTTAATAATTTTTGTTAAACCTCTTTTATCTTCCTTTTTCATTTAATCAAAAATAGTTTAAAGTTTATAAAGTTTAATAAATTATTATAAAAATGATATTAATACAGGAAAATAATTTTGAAAGTGTAAGAAAGAAAATAATTGAGGCTAATAAAAATAAGGAGAAAATTATCTTTTTAAGTAATAATGATGAATTAAATAGAAAAGTTATTGAAAAACTGGAAATAGACGTTTTATTGATAAATTTATTCAAAAGAAGAGATTTTTCAAAGCAGAGAAATTCAGGATTTAATTCTGTTCTCGCAAAAATAGCAAAGAAGAAAAAAATTAAAATAGGAATAAATTTAGATGAAATTTTAGATTCTAACAAAAAGGAAAAAGCTGAAATACTGGGAAGAATTAGGCAAAATATAAAAATATGCAATAAGTATAAAATAAAGATGGAATTTTTTTCAATAAAGAAAAACATTAATTTATATGATTTGAAATCACTTGGATTAGTTTTGGGAATGCCTACTGAGATGATAAAAGAAATAAAATTTTTTAACTTATAAAATGAATTTCAAAAAAATAATAGAATCTTTAAGTCCAAACGAAAGAAAAATTTTACCTTATTTAGGAGAAGAAAAGACAGTTGATATTTGTAAAAAATCAGGATTAGATAAAGTTTCGGTTTTGAGAGCTTTGGAATATCTTCAAAAGAAAAAGATAGTAAATCTCTCTTATAAAAAAAGAAAGCTGATTGAAATTGATATTAATGGTGCTTTGTATAGGAGAAAAGGATTTCCTGAAAGAAGATTGTTGAATTTATTGGATGAAAAAAGAATAATTTCTATTGAAAATGCAAAAAAAGAAAGCAAACTTTCAGATAACGAATTTAAAATTTCTTTGGGTGTTCTAAAAAATAAGGCTGTAATTGAATTAAAAAAAGGAAAAATAATTCTTAATGCTAATAAGGAAGAGATAGCGAAAAAAACTCTTGAAGAGTCTTTTATTGAATTATTGCCTTTAGAATATACTTCTTTAAAGCCAGAACAAATTTATGCATTTAAAGCATTGCAGAAAAGAAAAAATATAATCCGGTTAAATGAAGTGAAGATAGTTCAAATTCAGATTACAGATTTAGGTAGAAAAATAATAAATCTTAAAGAAAGAAAAAAAGAGTATCTTGAAAAAGTGACTTCTGAGATGATAAAAAATGAAAAAAAATGGAGAGGAAAAATTTTTAGAAGATATGATCTGGATTCTGCAGTTCCTAAAATTTATGGAGGAAAAAGGCATTTTGTTAATCAATCAAGAGATTATGCTAGAAAAATCTGGGTTGAAATGGGCTTTAAAGAAATGACAGGAAATTTAATTCAGAGTTCATTTTGGAATTTTGACGCTTTATTTACAGCACAGGACCATCCAGTAAGAGAAATGCAGGACACTTTTTTTATTGATAGAAAAGCAGAACTTCCTGATAGAAATTTAGTAGAACAGGTTAAAAAAGCTCATGAAAAAGGAATTGGAGGAAGCATAGGATGGAGTGGAAAATGGAGCGAAGAAGAAGCAAAAAAACTGGTTTTAAGAACACACACTACTTCTTTGTCTGCAATAACTCTTTCAAAAATAAAAAAAGAAAATTTGCCTGTAAAGTTTTTTTCTATTGGAGAATGTTTTAGAAACGAAGCAGTGGATTGGAGTCATGGTTTTGAATTTAATCAGACAGATTGTATTGTAGTTGATAAAAACGCAAATTTTAGACATCTTCTTGGTTATTTAAAACAATTTTATAAAAAGATGGGTTTTGAAAAAATAAGATTTTCTCCTGCTTATTTTCCCTATACTGAACCTTCAGTTGAAATCAATGTTTGGCATCCTGAAAAGAAAGTTTGGCTTGAGTTGGGAGGAGCAGGAATATTCCGTCCTGAAGTTGTAATTCCTCTTTTTGGAGAAAATATTTCTGTATTAGCTTGGGGACCTGGATTTGACAGAACTCTTATGGACTATTATAAAATAAAAGATTTAAGAGAATTTTATGATAATGATTTAACTAAACTTAGAAATATAAAATTCTGGATAAAATAGAAAAATGCAAAAAACAATATATTTAAACAAAGATAAATTTGAACAGATTAAATTAGGAAAGAAAAAATTTGAGATTGAATTAGATAATAAGAATGTTGATTCAGGAGATAAATTGATAATTATTCAGAGAGATGAGAAGAGAAATTCTTCTGATAATAAGATAATAAAAAAAGCAGAAGATATTGAATTAACAAAAAATATGAAATATTATTCTAATAAAAAGATAAATAAATTTGAATTTAAAATAATTTTCTTGATTTAAAATGGCAAAAATAAAACTTGAAGATATTATTTTTTGGATTTTAATATTCGCAATAATAGGAACAGCTATATGGTTGTTAAGTGGGTCTCCAACAGATACTAGTGCTATTATTGCAATAGCAGTATTTGTAGCAGCTTCAGAAATTTTAATATGGAAAAATCTTTTTAAAATAGAAAAAAAGACATTAGTAGGATTTGAAAAAGTCAAATCTGAAATAAAATTAACAAAAAAAGATTTAGATTATCAATTAAATGAAATAAAGTCATTAATTAAAAAATGAAATTAGGAGATATAATCATATGGATACTTATAATAATATTAATGATGATAGGTGTCTATGCATTAATGAATCCTTTATAAAATGGCAATAATAACAATTCCAAAAAAATTATTTGAAAGAGAAATTGGAAAATTAGATGATAAAATGAAAGACAGAGTGGCTATGTTTGGAACTCCGATTGAAAAGATTGGTGAAAAAGAGATTGAATTAGAGATTTTTCCTAATCGTCCAGATATGCTTTCATATCAGGGATTTAAAAGAGCTTTCTTGGGATTTTTAGGAAAGAAAAAAGGAATGAAGATTTATAAAATTAATAAACTCGAAAAAAATTATAAGGTGAATATAGATTCTTCTGTCAAAAACATACGTCCTTATACTGCTTGTGCAATTGTAAAAAAATTGAAATTGGATGATGAAAAAATAAAAGAAATAATTGAAATACAGGAAAAACTTCATTTAACTTTAGGAAGAAAAAGAAAAAAAGTTGCAATAGGAATTTATCCTCTTGAGAAAATAAAACTTCCCATAACTCTGAAAGCACTGGAGCCAGATAAAATAAAATTTGTTCCTTTAGAATCTGAAAGAGAAATGTCAGGACTGGAAATCTTACAGAGACATCCAACAGGAAGAGAGTATGCCTCTCTTTTAGCAGGAAAAGAAAAATTTCCTATTTTTATAGATTCTGATAAAAAAATTCTCAGTATGCCTCCGATAATAAACTCTCAATTAACTGGAAAAATAACAGAAAAGACAAAAGAAGTTTTTATAGAATGCTCAGGTTTTGATTTGAAATTATTGAAAAAATGCCTTAATATTATAGTAACTAGTTTAGCAGATATGGGTGGAGAAATATATCCAATGCAGATTACAGGAAATCTAAAAACTAAAACTCCTGATATGTCTCCTAAAAAAATGAAAATTTCATCAGAGAATATAACTCAACTTTTAGGAATAAGAATTAATGAGAAACAAATAAAACAGCTTATTGAAAAGATGGGTTATAATTATAATTCTTCCTCTAAATTTGTAGAAATTCCTGCTTGGAGAGTTGATATACTTCATGAAGTTGATTTAATTGAAGACATAGCAATTGCTTATGGTTATGAAAATTTTGTTCCAGAAATACCTAAAATATCCACAATTGGTGAAGAGGATTATAAAGAGGTTTTTAAAAGAAAAATTTCTGAAATTTTATCAGGTTTGGAAATTTTAGAGATTTCAAATTATCATTTGACAACTAAAAATGAACAATTTAAAAAAATGGGAATTTCTGAAAAAAATTATGTAGAAATTGAAAAATCAAAGACAGATTATACTATTTTGAGAAAAGATTTAATTTCTTATTTATTAAAAACTTTTTCAAAAAATACAAATGCAGAATATCCTCAGAAGATTTTTGAAATTGGAAAAGTTTTTGAAATTAATTCAGAAATAGAAGAAAAAGAAAAGTTAGCTGTAGGAATTTCTCCAGGAAACTTTACTGAAATTAAGCAGATTTTTGATTATTTCTTTAGAATGATTGACAGAAAAATTGAAATTTCTGAAGCAGAGAATTTTCCAAATTATTTTATTGAAGGCAGAGTCGCTGAAATAAAAATTCAAGAAGAGAGAATTGGATTTATTGGAGAGATTCATCCAAAAATTCTGAGAAACTGGAAAATTAAAATGCCTATCGCATTATTTGAAATAAATCTGGAAAAAATTTTTGAAGAATAAAAGAAAGAATAAAGAAAAAATTTAAAGAACTTTCTAGAAATTCTTTTAGATATTTAGAACATTATGAAGGAGATGATTGCTGTAAACTAAAAATCTGCAATTTTAGAGCATTAGTTGATTTAGAAAAGAATATTTTATTTGTAAGAGTTTTTGATAAATCTGGAAGAATTTATAAAAGATAGTCTAATACAAAAATTCCTTTTATTTATGCAAAATAATTTTTATTGCTTGTATCAAATTTATTGTCCCAATTTTTTAGTATTACTTCAATTATTTCACTAATTTCTTTTTTTATTTCCTGCCAGAGATTATAACTTTTTTTAATAAATTCTGCCTCTTTTTCTTCATAAAATGAAACCTCCACTTTCACTAATTCAATTTCCATTTTTGCGAGTTTTTTATAAATTTCTCCCAATCTCTTTTTATCTTCAATTTTTATTGATTTAACTACTGAAAAAACAAACATAGGAACATTAATTGGATTTAAAAGACTTTCAATAAATCTTAGATAATTAGAAATTTTATCTGCTATTATTCTTCTTATTTCTCTTATAGGATATTCTGCTTCAATCTCTGCAATTTTGTCTATATTAAAATCATCATTAAGCTCTTTAAAAGTAGGAAGAGAATATTTTTTTTGAATTTCAGAGTATTCTTTTTTTAATTTTTCTAAATCAGATTCTTCTTTTTTCATGATTGGATATTAATGAAGAGATTTATAAATCTGTCTCTTGCTGAGAAATTTCAAAAGCCTCAGCCGGGATTTGAACCCGGGACCTCATGCTTACCAAGCATGCACTCTGACCTAAACTGAGCTACTGAGGCATTACGCGAACTTTTATCGCCCTTGATTTGAGCGTGATGCTGAATTGAGACATTGTAATTGAAACTTCTTAGAATTATATAAAATTAATTGTGTTATTCAAATTAATAAAATAAAGGCATAATAATCAGAAATTGCTGAGAAGAATTATCTAAAAAATTTTAATTAATAATGAAATAGGATATTAATAGCAAGAGAAGCTTAGGAATATCATTATAATTAATTCTGAAAAAGAGATAATATACAAGTTTAATTTAGATATAATCTTCTTAAAATAATTATTTTTTGATTCCTTTCATAAAAAGAAATATCAAAAGAAGTATTAAAAATAAAACTGAAATAGTTGCTAAAATAAAAGTAATTAAAAAGAATATATTTTCATAAATTCCTCCTTCTGATAAATTATAAAAAATAAATGAGATTATAAACAAAATAATAAAAAATATCAGATTCTTGGAAATAAGACTAATTTTCTTTTTTGTTGAGCGTTTTAAATTTGCTGATTTTTTATTAACAGACTTCCTTATTGATTCTCTTGTTTTCTTTTTACTGCTCTTTTTTTTAACCATATCAACTCCTTTTTTACATTCTTATTTAACAAACAAACTTTATAAATATTTTCTATGTATTCTCTAAAGTTTTATTTTCTAACTTCCAGTCTTTTTTAAAAGCATAAGTGGAAATTGATTTTAGATTTTTTAGCATACTTCCCAGCCAACTGAAATAGAGTTTTCCTGCTTCTGTAACTCCTGAAACTGTTTTAAAATCAATATCCTCTCCTTTGATAGCAATAATAAAACTAAAATAACTAAATAGAATTAGAAGTATTAGAAATATGGCAAAAATTTTATGTTTTAATCTTTTAATTTCCACTATAATCCAAATAGCTATTATCAGAACTGCCAATATAAAAATAGTGCTTCCTATTTCCATAAATATTAAAATAAAACAAAACTATAAAAATGTTTCTCAAGGATTTTTATTGGAAATCTAACAATAAGTTTTAATAAGAAAAAATATTCAGATAGAATATAGCTCCATAGTTCAGTGGTCAAGAATGCGGGACTCTGAATCCTGTGACCTCGGTTCGAATCCGAGTGGAGCTATTTTAGGATTTTAATAGATAAAAAATTATTCAGGATAAAACAATTGATAATTCTTTGAAAACAGGGCTTTGGGAAAATCACATATTTTTTCTAAAATTTTATTTGATAATAATTAATATATTTGAGGAGCATAATTCCTAAGAAATTAATTAATAGAGAAATTACCCATATAATCTATGAAATGATTTATAGTTAATCATTAATAATTGGAATTATCTGTCTTCTTTTAAGGAATTTCCCAAAGCTGAAAACAGAAAAGTTTATATATTTGTATAATTAATAATTATACATATCTAATATGGTAATTCAAACAAAAACTCGAATAAGAGAATGGGGAAATTCTTTTGGAATAATTATTCCAAGAGAGCTTGTTATTAAAGAAGGATTTAAAGTTAATGATAGAGTGAATATAAGCATAGAAAAAAAACAAAATCTAGAAGAATTTTTTGGAAAAGGAAAAGGAAAAATAAAAAATGTTCAGAAAGAAAAAGATGAGGTAAGAAAATTATGGAAGATGGATTAACTTTCTTTTTTGACAGTTATGCTTTAATAGAAATATTTGAAAAAAATCTTAATTATAAGAAATATTCTAATATAAATGCAGTTACTTCTTATTTTCAGGTTTATGAAACTTATTACATTCTAATAAAAAATAATTATAACTTTGAAGAAATTAAAGATTTTTTTTCTTTTTTACAAAATCTCTGTGTAAATTTAAATTTTGATTGGATACCTAAATCTGTTGAGTTTAGAAGAAAACATAAAAAGAGAGATTTATCCTATGCAGATTGTTTGGGTTATATCATAGCAAAAGAATTAGGAATTAAATTTTTAACTGGAGATAAAGAATTTAAAGATTTACCTAATGTAGAATTTGTTAAAAAATAAATTAAAATATCTTTTAAAAATATGGACAAAAAAGTTATAAAATTCATAAAATCTGGAAAAATATTTATTTATCCTACTGACACTCTTTATGGACTGGGCTGTAATGCTTTAAATAAAAATTCTGTTGAAAAAATAAGAAGAATTAAAAAAAGAGGCAGAAAAAAACCTTTTTCAATCATAGCTCCTTCTAAGCAATGGATTTTAAAAAATTTAAAAGTTAAAAAAGAATTTCTTGATAAATATCTTCCTGGAAAATATACTCTAATTTTAAAAAAGAAAAATTCTAAATTTTTGAATTCTGTTTCTGAAGGAGATAGTTTAGGAATCAGAATTCCAAAAAATAAATTTTATGAATTTATCAAAAAAGCAGAAGTGCCTTTTGTTACAACTTCTGTTAATGTTTCTAAGAAAAAACCAATTTTGAATTTGAAGGATATTGAAGATGAAATTTTGGAAAAAGTGGATTTTGTGTATAATGAAGAAAAACCTTCTGGTAAACCTTCAATTTTAGTTTTTGGAAGCAGAATTATAAAAAGAGAGTAAAGTTTAAATATATCTCTTTCTTAAATCAAATATGGAAGAAGAAAATGAAGAAAAGCAAATAGGAGTTGTTTCAAGCTATTTCAGTAATGTAAGTGTGGCTGCTATAAAGCTTTCAGACAAACTGAAAGTAGGAGATAAAGTAGCTATAAGAGGAAATACAACAAATCTTGAAGCAGATGTTAAGGAAATACAGATAGACAGAAAACCAATTCAAGAAGCAAAAAGTGGAGATCATATAGGTATCAAGGTTCCTGAAAAAGTTCGTCCTAATGATAAAGTTTTCTTAATTGAATAGGTAATAAAAGCTTTTAAAGAAATTTTTCTTAATTTTTGTAATTAGTAAACTAGAATTTTTTAATATTGATAAAATCTAAAAAGCTGATATTTTTTAATTAATTCTTTGATATATAAAATAGAGGCTTTGATGAAACTCTTAAAAAATACAAATAATACTCTTTATTAATTAGCAACTATAAATTCTTTTATAGATTGTATGGTTAATTTTTCTATTAATTAATTCTTTAGAATATCAAATAAATTATTACTAGAAATGGAATAATCTTCATAAATTAACTTATTTTTGGGAAATAATAAAACAAATAATTTAAATATTTAGTAAAATAGAGTAATCTATGCCCCTGTAGTACAGAGGACAAGTATTCCACCCTCTCAAAATTTTTAAATTAAAAACTGGAATTTAATCGATGAGATGATAATTCCTGTTCTCTTAGAACAGGTTTTTAATTAGAGAACGGTGGCGACTCGAGTTCGAATCTCGGCGGGGGCGTACTACTTTTGGTCTATTTTTGAGAGCATAAATAAAATATATTCAATCTAATTAGAATTAGTTAATGTAAATAGTTTATTAATTATTGATTTTATTTCTTTTTCATTATTAATTAAA
>CAZOOJ010000008.1:0-2431 GCA_964581415.1 Candidatus Woesearchaeota archaeon | reverse complement strand
ATGGAAAATGAAATATTCCAAACTAAATATGATTTTTGGTTTTACAAACTATATGATATTTTTGATTAACTGCTTTGAGAAATTCTTTTAAAAGAAGCTAATACTGGGCTTATGAATAGAATTAAGATATTTTTGATAGATTGCTTCTGATAATCTCTTTTTAAGGAATTAAATTCTGTAAAAATATTAATAGATAGAATTTATGAAGAAAAAATAGAGTTTTTCCAAAATTTGATTAACTTAATTCTAGAATAGCTTCAGCTAAATCTCCTGTTTTTTCAAGAGTTTCTCTTGCTTCTTTTTCTGTGCAGTTTGTTTTGTCCATAATCTTCTTAATATCATCTTCAGAAATTTCTGGCTTTTCTGATTCCTCATGAATTTCTCCTATAACCTGAAAACTATCCTGTCCCTGCATTTTTATTTTAGTCACAGAAGGATTTTCAATAATTATTCTTGAGTTATCCTCTTTTTCAATTATGACTCTGAAAGCATCTATTTCTTCCTGGGAAATTCCCATTTGCTTCATAACCTGTTGCATTTTTTTGGGATTTAATCCACTCATTCCTGGAAACATGTTTAAAGAAAAAATAATAGTTATTTATAAGTTTTGGTTTTTTGCTTTGAGAAATTCCTTAAAAAATTCCTTAAAAAAAGACAAATAATTCCAATTATTAACTATCTATTTCATAGCTTATAGAAGTAATTTATTTCTTAATCAATTCTTTAGGAATTATACCTCTTAGATATATTAACTATTATCAAATAAAATTTTAGAAAGAATATATGCTTTTCACAAATCCTGGTTTTTCATATTATTCTAATTTTTCTATTTGCTTTACTAATTAATATAAATTATTAGTTAAGCATATAAAATTATTTTATTCAAAATTTTTTGTGAAATTAATTAAGAAATAATAAAGATTGTTTATTGATATATTATAAATTCCTAAAGATTGATTTTAATTGAAAGTTATTACATCCAAATTTCTAGAAAAACTCTGAATACTATTATGAATATCACAAATAGAATAATATGAGTTGGTTTTAGAGTAATTCTGCTTGAATATTCTTCACTAAATCTCATTAATCCGCCAAATCCAGCAGGCATTTGTATCTGATTGTTTGCCATAATTTAAGACATATCTTTTAGTATTTAAGTTTTTTGTATTGGAGTTCTGGGAAATTTTTTCAGAAAAAGATAAAAAGAGAAAATTAAAATTTTAATCTTTGTTTGGAAATAAAATTTTCAACATTTTTCTTAAATTTTTATCTAAAAAACAAATATCTTCATTAGCGATTTTTTCAAAGAACTTTGTCAAAGCACCTCTGCCAGTAAAACCTGTTTCTTCTGCTTTTTTAATTAACTTTTTTTCAGTTTCAGATTCTAAATAAATTTTAATTGGTTTTTTCATACTTCCTCTTTTGATATTTTTTCTTTTCTTTTAATTAATAATTTTTTAAACTATTTAAATTTTGTTACACTACCTCTTTTAAATTTTTAAATTTTGTTTTATGGATTTCCATTTTCTGTCAAAGTTCTAATTAAACATAAATTTCCCGTCGAGTTTATATATATGACATTATTCAAGGTTGAATTTTTAACTATGAAAGAATTATCTCCAGGATTATCGCAGTTTTCATCATAATCATTGCAGTTCGAGTCCTCAATACACAAATCACCTGATGAATTTATATAAGCAACTACATTTCCAGACGTTTGAATTATAAAAGAAGTGTCTCCAGGAGCAGTGCAATCAGTTTTTGCAAAACATTTTCCTTTTAAAATTAAATTTCCAGAATCAAAAAACGAAGCAACATTATTTCCTGCTGAATCTTTTATTTTAAATGGCGCTACTAAAGTTGCAACAGCACTGCTTTCATTAACACTGTTTATGTAAATTGTTTGTGATAATCCATCATAAGTAACTAAAACATGATACCACTGGTTTTTATTCCAGGTGCTTGTTGAAGAATTTACTTTACTTCCTTCATATTCAAAAACTATATTTCCATTATCAACATAAACTTCATAATATTCATGACTTAATAGACTTACATAATTTGTTTCTGAGTCATAATTCTCATCTGGCTTAAACCAGAATTCAATACTTATTTTAGAAGGATTTAATTCTTTAGTTTCATCAACACTTATATAATCGTTTTCACTAAAACTGTATCCTCCTCCAACTACTCCTGCTTCCTGCGCCCAGGTAGCTCCATAATTTGTTCCATCATTTCTTCCCATTTCATCATCTGCATTTTGCTCATTAAAACTCCAGAAGCTTACTAATTTAGAATTGCTTAGATTATAACTGCTTGCTGTTCTGTAAAAGAGAGTTACATTAGTATCTGCATGCTGACTTAATCCTATTTTATACAGCTCATCAATTTCAGATGCTGTTAGAGATGTGTTATATATTGCGACTTCGTC
>CAZOOJ010000007.1:0-25745 GCA_964581415.1 Candidatus Woesearchaeota archaeon | reverse complement strand
ATTTTTTAAAAAATATGCAGAGGTGGCACAGCGGCTACTGCATTCGGTTGCAGCCCGAATTTTCGCGGGTTCGAGTCCCGTCCTCTGCTTTTATTTAATGGAACGAAGAAAGAAATTTGAAGTGAAAGTAGAAGAGGATTGAAAGTTTGATAAGATTATATAAAAGAAGATAACAAAATTAACACTGCTGTTAGAAGTTTAATATTATCCTTTTGGTTTTTTTACAAATAAAAAAATGTTTTGGATATAGCTGATTATAATCTCTTTTATTCTCTTTTTATACATTTTATCGAGAAAGATTATTTAATTAATGTTGAATATAAGGAATTTATCTATATTTTCCAAATTCTAAAAATTTTTAAATACAGATATTAATATATATTTAATGAAAAAAAGAGGGACTTATTTTGCAATTGCAGTTTTGATTGCTTTAGGAATTATAATTCTTATTCAATGGGAGGGAAAACCAACAGGCTTTGTTGTTTTTAATGAATATTCAAATCAAACCTCTTGCGAGAATGCAGGATATACTTGGATAGATGAAACTAATACTACTTGCACTAATGTAACTGTCTGTATTAATGAATCTTATGATTGTGAACCATGTTTAGAACATGAAGTTATTAATGAAACAACTAACGAAACAGGAGAATGCATCATCTGGACTTCTTGTCTTAATGAGACTTGCTCTGAACAAGAAAATTGCACAGAGATTATAATTGGAGGATATTGCGCTGGAATCTGCGATTCTTCTCATTTAGAATTATGCAATGAAACTAATTGTGAAAGTGATGGAGGAGGTTATTGGTATAACGAGACTTGCAATGCAGAAGAAGAACCTTCTTGCAGTAATGATTTGAATTTATGCAATGAGAATAATTGTGAAAGTGATGGAGGAGGTTATTGGTATAACGAGACTTGCAATGCAGAAGAAGAACCTTCTTGCAGTAATGATTTAACTTTATGTTTAGATGAGAATAGTTGTGAAGATGAAGGAGGTTATTGGTATAACGAGACTTGCAATGCAGAAGAAGAACCTTCTTGCAGTAATGATTTGAATTTATGCAATGAAACTAATTGTGAAAATGTAGGTGGAGGTTATTGGTATAACGAAGTTTGTAATAAGGACGAATGTGAATCAGATGAGCAGTGTGAATCTGATGAAGAATGTGATAGTGGAGAATGTGTTGAGATACAAGAAGATACTGAAGATACAAGTGAAGAGGAAACAACTACAGAAGAAACTAGTATTAGTGAAGAAAGTCAGACAACTTCAGAGTCATCAATTCAGTCTTATACTAGTTCTCCTAAAACTGAACTGACTATTTCTGATATTCCAAAAATAGAAATAGAAATCTTAAAATCAAAAGAGATTGAATTGAGAGTTGAAAACACAGGAGAGAAATCTGTAAGTTCATGTAAACTTTATCCTGCAGGAGAATTTTTTGAATGGATGGATTCTTTTGAGGATTCTAAAGATATTAACTCTGGAGATGAAGTTATTTTTAGTTTTGTTCTAAAAGTTCCTGAAGGAATTTCTCCAGGAGATTATGCTCCAAGTATCTTAATAGAATGTTCTGAAATAACTCAGGAAAAAGGATTTTCTCTTGAAGTTATGGAAAAAACTTTTGAATTTAATCTTACTGATGTCAAGAAGATAAGAGATGATAGAGTAAGAGCAGAATACTTTTTATCAGAACTTTCTGGTTCAAACCAAAGTATTGAAATAAACTTTGAATTAATCGACGATGAAAATAAAGATGTATCTGGAATTACTGAAATAAAATATTTAGATGCAAACTCATCAGAAGAATTTGAAACTATTCTTAAAGTCAATGAATCAGTAGAAGGAAATTTAACTTTGCTTATTGATTTGAATTCAGAAACTTATTCTAGTTCTGTTCAGAAACCAATAGTATTAACTGCTCCTTCAATTTTAGGATTTGCTGTTTTTGATAGAATTGGAGGAATAGGAAGTTTAGTTGTATTAGTTATTTCTTTAGGAATTCTAATTTTTCTAATTTGTCTTGTAAGAAGAATTAAGAAATCTCGTTCTTTCAAAAAAAATAAAGAATCTGCTGAGAAGAAAAAGGAAAAGAAAGAAGAGAAGAAAGAAGAGAAGAAAGAAGATTCTCAAGAATAATGCTTTAGGAAAACTCTATTTTTCCTTATAAGACTTCTACCTATTAATGATAAGTTCTAAAGGATTTAATCTCTTAAAAAATACTTTATTAGAAAAATAGTTTTAATTAATCTATAAAATCAGTATTAATTAATAATTAAAGAATAAAATAAACAGTTTCTTTTAGAAGACTTAGAAGAATTCCTCAAACTCAAAAATAAAAATTCTTAAAAACTCCTTTTTGTAATATTATTAATGGAAAAAAATCTTACAATAGAAGAACTTGCAAATTTCTGTAAAAGAAAAGGGTTTATTTTCAGAAGTTCAGACATCTATGGAGGACTTGCAGGTTTTTGGGATTTTGGACCTTTAGGTTTAGAATTGTTTAATAATATAAAAAATAACTGGTGGAATTATTTTGTAACTTCAAGAGGAGATATGGTTGGAATTGATTCTAGCATAATTTCTTCTCCAAAGATATGGGAGGCTTCAGGACATTTGAGTAGTTTTAAAGACATTGCAGTAATATGCAAAAAATGTAAGAAATCAACTAAACTGGATTCTAATGAGTTTGGAATTGTAAAATGCGAATGTGGAGGAGAATATGAAAAACAGGGGGAATTTCATTTATTGTTCAAAACAGAAGTAGGAGCTTTAGATAAACAGGATGCTTATCTTAGAGGAGAAACTGCTCAGGGAATGTTCACAGATTTTAAACTTGTTCAACAAACTTCAAGAATGCAGCTTCCTTTTGGTATAGCGCAGATTGGAAGATGTTTTAGAAATGAGATAGCTCCGAGAGATTTTCTTTTTCGTTCAAGAGAATTTCAAATTGGAGAATTTGAATTTTTTATTAATCCAAAAGAAAAAGATTGCAATCTTTTAAATAAAGAAAATTTAGACATCAGCTTTAAATTTTTAGACGAAGAAATCCAGAAAAAAGGAAAAGAGATTTTAAAAGAAGTTAAAATAAAAAATTTAATTGATAAAAAGAAATTGGGAAAATGGCATGCTTATTGGCTTGCAGAGCAGATAAAATGGTTTAGAGAGTTAGGTTTGAATGAAATCAAAATAAGAGAGCATACTAAAGAGGAACTTTCTCATTATTCTTCAGCAACTTTTGATATTGATTATGAATATCCTTTTGGAAGCAAAGAAGTTGCTGGAAATGCAAATAGAGGGCAATATGACTTAACTCAGCATCAGGAAAAAAGCAAAGAGGATTTAAGAATCTTTGACGAGAAAACAGGAAGTAAAATAATTCCAAGTGTAATTGAACCAACTTTTGGTATGGAAAGAGTTTTTTTAGCTATTTTAACAAAAGCATATACTTATGATAAAGAAAGAAAAAACATAGTTTTGAAATTACCTCCAAGTTTATCTCCTATAAAAGCAGCGATTTTTCCAATTGTGAAAAATAAAAAAGAATTTGTGGATTTATCAAAAGAAGTTTATGATTCCTTAAAAAAAGAATTTAATGTGGTTTATGATATCTCAGGAAGTATTGGAAGAAGATATTCAAGAAATGATGAAATCGGAACACCTTACTGTATAACTATTGACGGGAATTCTTTAAAAAACAAAGATGTGACTATAAGAGATAGAAATACAACAAAACAGATAAGAATTAAAATTTCTGACTTAAGAGAAACTTTAAAAAAATTAATAAACAGGGAAATTGAATTTGAAAGAGCTGGTAAAATTATCAGATAATTAAGAGAGATTTTTAAGCCAAAGAAAAAGATATAAAAACATAAATCTACTTTTTTTATAATGTTTATAGAAAATATTCTAAACTTTTTTTTAGAAAATAACACTTCTAATGATTACCTTATTTCAGCAGGAATATTTTTAGGGCTTTTTTTAATCTTTAAGTTTTTTGATTCTTATTTTGTTTATGTTCTGAAAAGAGTCACTAAAAAAACAAAACTAACTTGGGACGATATTGTTATTGATTTTCTTGAAGCAATTAAATGGCCTTTTTACGCTTATTTAGCATTTTATATTGCTATCTTATACTTAGTATTGCCAGAAATTCTTAGTAAGATTCTTTATTATATCTTGGTTGTTTTTATTACCTTTTATATTTCTAAAGGGATAATCAGTATTTCTAATCATTTTTTTGAGAGGTATAAAGAAAAGAAAAAAAGAAAGAATGAAAAGGCAAGTGAATCAATGATTAATGTCATGAAGTTTATTGCTAAGATTTTTATTTGGACTTTTGCTTTATTAATGGTTCTTTATAATTTTGGAATTCAAATAACACCTTTAATTGCTGGTTTAGGTGTGGCAGGTATTGCTATTGGTTTAGCATTACAAAATATCCTTGGCGATTTGTTTTCAGCTTTTGCAATCTATTTTGATAAACCTTTTGAAGAGGGTGATTTCATAATTTTGGGAAAAGATATGGGTGTGGTAAAATATATTGGAATAAAATCAACAAGAATTCAAGCATTAGGAGGACAAGAATTAGTTGTTTCTAATAGAGAACTCACTTCTATCAGAATTGACAATTATAAAAAGATGAATACGAGGAGGGTTTTATTTAATTTCGGTGTGGAGTATGATACTAGTAATAACAAATTAAAAAAAATAAAAAAAATCTTAGAGGATATTCTAAAAAAAGAAGAACATGCAACTCTAGATAGAGTTCATTTTAAAGAGTTTGGAAATTCAAGTTTGAATTTTGAAGTTGTTTATTATGTCGAATCAAATGATTATAATGTTTATATGGATACTCAAGAAAAGATTAATTTAAAGATAAAAGAATCCCTCGAGAAAGAAAAAATTAATTTTGCATTTCCTTCTACGAGTGTTTATATGAAAGATTAATTAAATTTCTCCGAAGACAATTATTTTTTTATATTATCTTTATTTTTTTAAAAATAAATTTTACCGAAGAATTTTTAAACAATTTTTTCTTAGTATAAGTAATTAAAAAGAGGTTTTTAAAAAATGGCTAAAGCTAAAACACCAAAACAACTTAATATAAAGATAATGTCTCTTAAGAAGCAAGTAACGAAATTAGAAGGACAAAGAAAAAGAGCAATTGCTGCTGCAAAAAAGAAACCTAAGAAGAAAGCAGCTAAAAAAAGAACAGTTAAGAAAAAGACAGCAAAGAGAAGAACCAAAAAAAGAAGATAATTTTCTATTTCTTTTTAATAATTTTTTTATTCTGATTTCTAAATATTTTTAAACTATTTTTATTTTATTTTTTATGGATAAATGTATATTTTGTAAAATTGCGAGAGGAGAGATTAAAACTGAAAAGATTTATGAAAATGACAATTTCTTTTCTATATTTGATGCTAATCCAAGATTAAGAGGACATTCTCTTGTAATTTCAAAAAAACATTTTGAAACATCCCTTGATTTGCCTGACAATTTAGGAAAAGAACTTTTGGATTGTATAAAGAATACTGCCTTGATTTTAATGAAAAAATTTAATGCATCAGGATTTAATATAATAAATAATAACTTTAAAGTTTCAGGACAATTAGTCAATCATGTTCATTTTCACATTCTTCCAAGAAAGGAAAATGATGGATTTAAAATTTCTGCTTAATTTTATTATTTTTGTAATCAATATAAATATAGGCTATTGTGGAAGATAAAATTCCTGCTGTGTTTGTTAAGATATCATTTAGGTTAGGATCTCTAAATGGGACAAAAATTTGGTGAAATTCATCTAAAGCAGAATAAAATGCTGAAATAAAAAAGACAATTAGAATATATCTTATCCTTATTTTTTTATTTCCTTTTATAGTTATAAATAAAAAAAAGCTAAACAGAAAAAATATGATAAAATGATAAAAAAGAGATATGTTCAAAAAAGTTGCAATTCCAGTACTTGGTGAGCCAGGAATATTTGAGAAATAAAATATTTCCAGTGCTATTAACAAGGTTATTAATAATGAAATCTTTTTATGATTTTCTAGCCAGTTTATCATTTTTTAGAAATGTCTCTGAGGGGAGTTTAACCCCCGACCTCTGCCTGTCACAAATCAGAGATTTCTGAGCAAATCAAAGAGAAAAATCTCTTAAATTTCATGAGAGCAGCGCTCTAAACACTGAGCTACAGAGACAAAATTAAGAAAAATTGATAATTTAAAAACATTCTTCTTTTAAAATATACTTTTAAAAAAGCTGTTTCTTTTGTTATTTTATGGTTGCAGAAGAAATAATAACTATGATTCCTCAGGAATTTGCCAGCAAAATAAGTCTTTTAACAAAGACTCTTCAAGCATTAGGAGGTATAATCCTTCTGTATATAATCTTTGGAATCGTTAATCTTTTAATAAATAAAAAGAAAAAAGAGGATATAAAGAAAATTAGAAAAGATATTGAAGAAATAAAAGAATATATTAAAAAAAAGAAAAAAAAGAAAAAGAATTGAAATTTTTATTTCTTAGCTAATGTTATTTCTATTGCAGAGACATTAACTTTTCTTCCTTGTTTATTTTCGAAATCTTCGCTGTCAGTTTTTATATCCTTAATTTCTACTTTTTGTTTGTCCAAAAACCTTTTTTTAACAACTTCAGCAACATCCACAGCTTTTGCTATAAATTTTCCTCTGGCTTTTATAACAACTTCTTCTCTGTTATGTGCTGAAAATTGCAGAACAACACTCGTAACATAGGTCATAAAAGGTTTTGTTCCAATAAAAACAACGTTATCGTCTGTTTTTTCTCTAGTTTCTTCTACCATTTTTAGCCTCCTTGTTTACTTTTTAATTTCTTTAGCCTTGCTAAGTATCCTGCCATCTGGTTTCTTGTTTTTTTATTTGGTATAATATTCCCTAACATCTTTTTATTTTCTTCAAAATTTGAAGTAAATTCTATTTCTTTCTCTATAAACTTTTCTGCATTTCTCTTAACTAATTTTGATTTGATTTTTCCCATATTTATGAACTTATTACTTTATTTTTAAATTTTATCATTCTATTCTTTCTATGTTTGAAAGCCTTTTTATTGCTTCAATAAGATCTGTTAATTTCTTTAAAGGTTCTCCCAAACTTAAAATAATATAATTTAAATCAAGTTCTAAAGCCTTTTTATTCGCTTTTAAAATATCTTTTTCATTTATTCTTTTTTTATTAAATGCTGCTAAAAGTTTTTCACTTTCATTTTGATTTATCCTAAGAAATAAATCATTTTTACTGAAGCTTTCTATATCTAGAATTTCAATTGATTTTTTGTTTAGATATTCTTTTATTTTATTAAAGAATCTATCATTTTGTTTTTGAGAAATTTTTCTTCCTTTTTCTTTAGGAATTTTTTTAGTTTTAGGTTTATTCAATATATCCAAACTTTTCTTCTCTTTTGTTTCCTCTTTTTTTGTTTCCTCTTTTTTATCCTCTTTTCTTTCCTCTTTTTTATCCTCTTTTTTTGTTTCCTCTTTTTCTATTTTTTTTGATTTTTCCTCTTTAAAATCTGATTCGTTTACTTTAAAATATCTCCAGTATATTTCTTCGTATTCATTTTTGAAAGGTAGAGCATAATCTTTAATCTGCCTTAAAGCTACTTTTATTGCTGGCTCTTGATTTTCATCTTTTAAAAATTTTTTTTGTTTTAATAATAAAAAAGCCTCTTTTTCTCTGCTTTTCAAATATTCTGAAAATTTTTCAAGCAGAAATTCTTGTCCAGGAATAAAATAAATTGGAGAACTACCGACTTTCATATAACTAATTTTTATTTTTCTTTCAGAAACTAATTCAGAAAGAAATGCAGAAGCGAATAATATGCTTAGATTCATTTCTTTAGCTATGTGAACAGGCAGAATAGGACCATTTCTTTTTATAAATGAAATTATTCTTTCTTTTGTTGATGATGTTTCTTGAATTGCCATAATAAAGAAAGAGTTGCCTTAGTTATAAATATTTTTATGGAAACTTATCACTAAAGTTAAAGAGACTTTAATATCAATCTGATTCTGGAAATTATTCTTTTATTAAGGTTTTATCCATGTAACTTCATAGTAGATGATATCTTCTTCTTCGTCTACAATAGCTAAAAGCAATTTTTTTCTTGTGCTATGTGCAACACGATTCTTTGCGGAAAATTCATGCCAGGTTATTCTCTTTGATTCGTGTTCTGCAAAAACTATCCATTTCGCATGCTCTTTTCCTGGTCTTTTTCCTTTATTGTAAATTCTAAAATCTGCGCCAAATTTTAAAGCTGTTTTAACAATATATCCTCTTTCTCTTAAATCTTTGAATATGGGATATTTTATTGAAATTCTTTTATCTATTCTCTTAATTTTATCAAACAATTCATTTTTTGATAATTTCTTTTTTCCTGAAAATATTTCTAATTTTTCTTTTTCATCTAAATAAACTGCTTCTGAGAGCATATACTGGATTCTGTTGTTTTTATTCTCTCCAAATCTGCTCTTTTCATAGAGACTGTAAGCATTAGAATCATTGCTTATAATTGTTTTTCCATTTAAATATGCTCTAATCTTTTCCATGAACTAATAAGGCTTGAAGTGTATTTAAATTTTTGTTAGGAAAGTCTCAAAACAAACGAAACATTTAGATATAATAAGATATTATATTTTATATAATTCAATATATAATTTATTAGATGGAATCATTAGCAAGAACAAGGAAGATTGGAGGTTCTTTAGTAGTTAGTATTCCAAAGGAGATTGTTAAAGAAAAATCTCTTTAAGAAAGAGAATTAGTTAAGTTGGATGTAGAGAAAGTTAATTTAAATGGCTTTGGAATATTGAAGGATATGAATGAATTTACACGAAAAGAAAGGGAAGAAATGTGGAGAGAAAGAGTTAAATAAAATTTCTGATTGATTCTTCTGCTTGGATAGAATATCTTAGAGGAAGTGTTTATGGAGAGTAAGTTTCAAATATTCTGAAAAAAGGAGAGATTTATTCTTTAAATTTAATAATCTCTGAAGTAGCAAGTTATGTTAAAAGGGCTGATAAGGATGGAAATCTTGCTTACAAGATAATCTTTAATAATTCAAAAATGATTTTGATTTCTCCTGAATTAGCTTTGAATGCAGGACTGCTTCATGCAGAAATGAAAAAAAGGTTCGCAATTTTGGATTAAATGAGACTATTCTCTTACTTGTTGCAAGAAGATTTAATATAAAGATTGTTACAATAAATCAACATTTTAAAAACTTCAAAGAAACTATTTATTTGAGATAATATTTTCAATAGACAAAAATATTTAAAAATATCCTTTCTTAGATTCTTATATGAAAGATACTAAAACAAAGAAATTGGATTTTGTTTTAGAAAGAATTCTCTTATTATAAATCGTCTATTTAATTAGACTAGAACCTTTTTGATTAATAAGAAAATTCCAAACATAAAGAATATAAATTATATTTGATTGATGAAAAAATGGAAGAATATACTTTTAGAGAAATAGAGAAAAAATGGCAGAAGAAATGGGAAAATAAAAAAATATTTCAAGTAAAAAAAGATAATAAAAAGGAGAAATTTTATGTTCTTGAAATGTATCCTTATCCTTCTGGAACAGGATTACATATTGGACATGCTTTTAATTATACTATGGGAGATATTTTTGCAAGATTCAAGAGAATGAACAACTTTAATGTTCTTTATCCAATGGGCTATGATTCTTTAGGACTTCCTGCTGAAAATGCTGCTATAAAAAAAGGAGAGCATCCTAAAAAAAGCACTGATAAAGCTGTTAAGACTTATATGAAACAGCAAAAAGCACTTGGATTGAGCTATGACTGGGAAAGATTATTAATGAGTCACGATTTTAATTATTATAAATGGAATCAATTTTTCTTTTTAAAATTTTTAGAAAAAGGCTTAGTTTATAGAAAAAAATCTCCTGTTAACTGGTGTCCTGAATGTAAAACTGTTTTAGCTAATGAGCAGGTTCAAGGAGGAAAATGCTGGAGGCATAGAGATACTGAAATCGAAATCAAGCATATAGAGCAATGGTTTATTAAAACAACTTCTTATGCTGATGAACTTTTAGATAATATTGATAGTTTGCAATGGCCAGAAAGAATAAAAATAATGCAGAAAAACTGGATAGGAAAAAGTTATGGAACAGAGATTGATTTTGGAATTAATGGAAAAAAATTTCCAGTTTTCACAACTCGTCCCGATACTATTTATGGTGTGACATTTATGGTTATTTCTGCACAGCATCCTCGACTTGAAGAATTGGTTACTGAAAAACAGAAAAAAGAAGTTGAGAAGTTTTTAAAAAAAATTAAAACAGTATCGCAAAAATCTATGAAAGAAATTGAAAGATTAGATAAAGAAGGAGTTTTCACAGGAAGTTATGCAATAAATCCTATAACAAAAGAAAAAATTCCTATCTATGCTGGTAATTTTGTTGTTGCTGATTATGGAAGCGGTATGGTGATGGCTGTTCCTGCTCATGATTATAGAGATTTTAATTTTGCGAAAAAATACAATCTTCCTGTTAAAGAAGTAATAAGTGGAGGAAATATAAAAGAAGAAGCATATATAGGAAATGGAAAATTAATAAATTCTGGAAAATTTAATGGAATAAATAATCGCAGAGCAATTGAAGAAATAACAAGACTTTTAGAAGAGAAGAAATTAGGAAGAAATGTAATTCAGTATAAATTAAAAGACTGGCTTATTTCAAGGCAGAGATATTGGGGAACACCAATACCAGTTGTTTATTGTGATAAATGTGGAATTGTTCCAGTTTCTGAGAAAGATTTACCTATAAAACTTCCGGAGAATGTTAAATTTGGAGAAGGAAATCCTTTAGAGACTGCAGAAAATTGGATTAATGTTAGATGTCCTAAATGCGGAGGAAAAGCAAGAAGAGAAACAGATACTATGGATACTTTTTTTGATTCGAGCTGGTATTATATAAGATTTGCTGACAATAAGAATAACAAGGAATGTTTTGATAAAGAGAAAATAAACTATTGGCTTCCTGTTGACCAGTATATAGGAGGAGCAGAGCATGCATGCCTTCATCTGCTTTATTCAAGATTTTTTACAAAAGTATTAAGGGATATGAAACTTGTAAATTTTGATGAGCCTTTTACAAAATTGTTTAATCAAGGAATGGTTCATGCAGAAGATGGAAAAGTAATGGCAAAATCTCTTGGAAATGTTATTGATCCTATTGATATTTCTAATAAATATGGTGTTGATTCACTGAGATTCTTTATTGTTAGTGTTGCAAGTCCTGATAAAGATTTTAATTGGAGCACAAAAGGAATTGAAGGAAGTTCAAAATTTCTTAAAAAAGTTATAAATTATTTTGAAAAAGTTAAAACAGGAGAAACAGATAAAAAAACTGAGAGCAGAATACACAAAGCAATAAAAGAGATTAGTGAAGACATAGAAAATTTAAGATACAACTCTGCTATAATAAAAATTAGAAATTTATTTGATTCTCTTCCTGAAAAAATAAACAAAAAAGATTTAGAGATTTTTCTCAAGTTGCTTTCTCCTTTTTGCCCTCATATTACAGAAGAACTTTGGGAAAAATTAGGAAAGAAAAATTTTCTTAGCTTGGAAAAGTGGCCTATTGCTGACGATAAAAAAATAAATGAGAAATTTGAAAAACAGGAAGAATTGATTGAAAAATTGATTAATGATATCAATCAGATTATAAAAATAATCTCAGAAAAAGAAAATAGAAAGCCTGAAAAGGGTTTCATTTATGTTCTTCCAGATAAAAAGGAAATTTTTTCAGAAGAAATTAAAAATATTGAAAAAAGAACAAAATTGAAAATTAAAATTTTTGCTGTTAATGATAAAGAGAAATATGACCCTGAAAATAAATCAAAAAAAGTCAAACCTGAAAAACCAGGAATTTATTTGGAATAGAATAATAAATAATTGAAATTAAGAAGTTTTTTATAATTGTTTTCTTAATAATGTTTATGAACAAAAAAGAGGTTTTTGATGGAAATAATTCTGGAAAAGTTGAAAATAAGAAAATCTTTTTAAAATTTCTTTTAATTTCTTTAGGATTCTTTTTATTTTTAGTTATAATCTTTATTTTTTTTATTGATAAAACTTGCGGTGACAAAACTTCTTATGGTGAATGTTCTTCAGATAAACCTTATTTTTGTTTAAATGGAAAACTTATAGAAGAAGCTTCAATCTGTGGCTGTCCGAATATTCTAAAAGAAAATGGAAGTTTCTGTTTTTCAGAATATTCTACTTATCCTAAGAATATAACTCTAAAATATAATTTAGAAGAGGATATCTATTATCTTGATTTTGTAGTTTATAGAGGTTTAATTGACTATCTTTCAAGTCTTCAAGAATTTATAAACAAAAAAAATCTTTCTAGAGAGGACATTATATTAAGAAATATTAATGAACCTTTGCAGAGAGAATATCTTTTACCTCTTGTTAAAAAAATACAGAATATCGCAGAAGGAAAAGAGCAGGCAAAAATAGCAATAAGTTTAGTTCAGAACATTCCTTATGGTTTATCTTTGGAAAATGCCTCTATCTTAGATCAGGTTTTATCTTCAAAATATCCTTATAGAACACTTTATTCTAATAAAGGAGTTTGCGGAGAAAAATCAGAGTTGCTCGCTTTTTTATTAAAAGAATTAGGATATGGTGTGGTTATATTTTATTTTCCAGAAGAGAATCATGAATCTGTAGGAATAAAATGTTCTTTTATTAATGACTTTCAAAATACTGGTTATTGTTTTATTGAAACAACCACTTCTTTAAAAGCAGAACTTTCTTCAGAATCAGAAATAATTTTCATTTCTGACGGTAAAAAATTTTGATTAAAATTTTATTCCAGTATAGCTTTTATTCTTCTCACTCCGCTTGAAGAAGACTCTTCTTTTATTATTCTAAAATGTCCTAATTCACAAGTATTTTTAACATGAGGTCCAGCACAAATCTCTTTGCTGAAGTTTCCTATACTATAAATTGAAACTTTATTTCCATATCTATCTTCAAAAGTTCCTAAAGCACCAGATTTTTTAGCTTCTTCTAAGGACATTTCTTCTCTTATGATTTCACAAGATTTTTGAATTTGTCCATTTACTAAATCTTCAATTTCTTTTAATTCATCTTTAGTTAATTTTCTTGGAAAAGAAAAATCCAATCTTAATCTTTTTGGAGTTATGTTGCTTCCTTTTTGTATTATATTTTTATCTTTTAATATATTCCTTAAAGCTGCTAAAAGTAAATGAGTTGCTGTGTGAAGTTTTGTAGTCGTTTCTGAACTATCTGCAAGTCCTGATTTAAATCTTCCTTCAGTAGCTGTTCTTGATAATTGCTGATGTTTTTCAAGTTCTTTTTCAAAATTTTTTTCATCAATTTTTATTCCTCTTTCTTTTCCAATCTCTTTTGTTATTTCAATTGGAAATCCATATGATTGATAAAGCAAAAAAGAATCTTTTCCAGAAATTATTTTTTTATTTTTTGTTATTTTATTAAACAGATTCAAACCTTTTTCAAGTGTTTTATCAAATCTTTCTTCTTCTTTTTTTATTTCTTCTAAAATTTTTTCTTTGTTTTTTTCTAAATGCTTATAATCTTCGTAAATTTTAAAAACAGATTCTGCGACTTTTGCTGTAAAATTTTTTATTTCTAAAGATTTTCCATAACGCACAGCTCTTCTTATTAATCTTCTTAAAACATATCCTTGTTCTGTATTATTCGGATTAATTCCGTCTGCAATTATAAAAACAGAAGCTTTAATATGGTCTGCTATTATTCTCATTTCTTTTTTATAATTTGAATATTTTTTTCCAGAAAGATGTTCTATTTCTTTTATTATAGGATGCCACATATCTGCTAGATAATTATCCTCTAATCCATTTAATACAGTTACTATTCTTTCAACTCCTCCTCCAAAATCCACATTTTTTTGTTTTGCTAAATTATAATTTCCTTTTTCATCTTTATTATATTGCATTAATACATCGTTTCCTATTTCCACCCAATTTCTATCTTTATAATTGAATTTTTTTGGAATAGGAATGTTTTTTGGAGTCCAGTAAAACATTTCTGTATCAGGTCCACAAGAACCTGTTTTTCCTGCAGGCCCCCACCAATTATCTTCTTTTCCTAAAAAAACGATTTTTTCTTTTGGAATTCCAAGATTTTTCCAGATATCTGCTGATTCAATATCTTTAGAAGAATCTTTGTCTCCTTTAAAACAGCTGATAGCTAATTTTTCTTTTGGAATTTTTAATATTTTTGTTAAAAATTCAAAACTGTATTCTATTGCTTCTTTTTTCCAATAATCTCCCAATGACCAATTACCAAGCATTTCAAGAAAAGTATGATGACAAGTATCTCCTACTTCTTCTATATCTGTTGTTCTTATGCATCTTTGAACATTACACAATCTTCTTCCCAGAGGATGTTTTTGTCCTAATAAATAAGGAACTAATGGATGCATTCCTGCAGAAATAAATAAAGCTGTAGGATCATTCTCAGGAATTAAACTTGTATTTGGAATTTCTTTGTGGTTTTTTGATTTAAAAAAATCTACATATCTTTTTATTAATTCTTTTCTATTCATAATTTATAATAGAAAAATGCCTTTTAAATTATTATTGTTATTAATATAAAATAAATTTTTTAAATATTAATTTTAGTTTATTATTTAACTTTTATAAGAAATTCTAATGAATCTCAAATTTACAGATTTAATTTATTCTTCATCTATAGCTCTTAATTTTTCCCTTATTTTTTTAAGCTGAGATTCAATATTCTCATCAGTTTTTTCTTTTTTATTAATCCTTTCTTTTTTTATTTCCTCTTTTTCTTTAATTTTTGGAAGAATTCTTTCTAATGCTTTTATTTCCCTTAGAGTGTTTGCTATTTTTTTATACAGAGAATCTTTTATTTTTAATTCCTCTATTCTTAGACTTTTATATCTCTTTATATTTTTTATTATTTCAAGCAATTCTATTTCTAAGGATAAGATATTCTTTTTTGAATTAATCGCTTCTTCATATTCTAATCCTACATGAATTGAGTTCTCATTCATTCTATTTTAGAAAAAATTTCTTTATCTACTTTTTCAATTTCCTCTTTAATTGTCTTAATTTTATTTTCCCATGATGATAACTCTTTTTCTTCTTCTTCTTTAATCTTTTTTGTGTCTTTAAGCATTTTTTCTATAGACATCATTTTCTCTCTTATTTTCTCGAATATTCTTGAACATTCTTCAAATCTGTCTATTCTTACAAATAAAGGTTCAGCTTCTTTTACTCTTTTGTCGCTTCTTTTAAATATATCATTCCTTTCTGATAATTCTCTTGTTAAAATTGGTTTTGGAGGTTCAGGTATCTTTCTTTCTTCTTCGAATTCATCTACCTCCCCTCCAGTTTCCTCTTTTTCTCCCCTTACAGCTTCTTTTATACTATTCTGAGAAAATTTTTCTCCAAAGGAATTATTAGGAAAACTTGGCAATCTAGGAATATCTTCCTTTGACAATTCTGGAAGTTTTGGAAGTTCCGGTAAGGAAGGAACTTCTTCTTCTTTTTCTTTTTTAAACCACCCCATTTTTATACTTTAATATATATAAAAGAACATATACTTTAAAAACTTTTATACTAATTATAAATTCTAAAAATTCCAAATTCTTTTTAATAATCTTTTTTATTCTAGTAAATAAGTACCGAAAGGTATTTATTTTAATTTTCTTTAATAATTCAGATGTTAAAAAATTTTTTTAGAGACGCCATAGCTGTTATCGTCGGAAAACCTTCAGAAAATATAGCAGATTTACTTTATAGTAAAAATCCTGTTAATGAATTTTTAATTGCTAAGAAATTGGGACTTACTATCAATCAAACGAGAAATCTTCTTTATAGAATTTCAGAGCAGGGTTTGGTTTCCTCTATAAGAAAGAAAGATAAGAAAAAAGGATGGTATACTTACTTTTGGAAGTTGGAACCTATAAAATGTCTGGAATTTTTGAAAAAAATTTTAATTAAAAAAATAGAGCAGACAAACAGCCAAATTAACAGCAGACAAACAAAAAGATTCTATGTTTGTGAGAGATGCAATCTCGAATTTAATGAAGAAAATGCTCTTTTTTATGATTTTACCTGTAGAGAATGTGGAAATGTATTCAAATTAAAAGATAATTCCAAATTATTGAGAGCACTTAAAAAAAATTTAACAAAATCTAAAAACGAACTTCAAGAGATTGAAAAAGAAATAGAGAAAGAAGAAGAAAAAGAAGAAAAAAGAAAAATTAAAGAATTAAATAAGAAAAAATTAGAAATCTCAAGAAAGAAAAAAACAGTTAAAAAAACTAAATCGAAAGATAAGAAAGATAAAAAAATAAAGAAGAAAAAAGAAAAAATAAAAAAGAAACCAAAAGAAAAATCTTTAAAAAAAAGTAAGAAAATGAAATCAAAAAATAAACCTAAAAAATCAGCGATTTCTAAAAAGAAATCTAAGCCAATAATTAAAAAGAAGAAAACAAAGAAAACTGTTTCAAAAAATAAAAAATTAAAAAAGTTAAAATAAGAAAATTAAATAAAACTTTCAAAAAATAAAATGTCAGTATATCAGATTTTTCCTAAAAAAAGAAAAAATTTTTTTGGAAATTTTAGTATAACTTTAAATCTAATTCTTATTAATCTTTTTTGTTTTATCCTATTTACTATATTAATATATTCTAATTCCAATTTTATAAACTATATTGCAATAAAACCTTCTAATATTCTTCAGGGGAAATATCTATGGACTTTTTTAACTTCAATGTTTATGCATGGAGGATTTTTTCATCTTTTTGTGAATATGCTCTCTTTATTTTTTATTGGAAGTTTAGTTGAAAAAATTTTAGGAAGAAAGAGATATCTATATTTTTATTTAATTGCAGGTTTATTTTCCGCACTGTTTTTTGTTCTTTCCAGTTTAATTCCTGTTCAGTTCTTTTCAAATGACTTTAACACATTCGCAGTAGGTGCTTCTGGCGCATTATTTGGTTTAGTTGGTTTACTGATGCTATTAACTCCGAATCTTCCTGTTTTTGTTATGTTTATTCCTATTCCTATAAAGATGAAATATGCTGCTCCTGGAATTCTAATTGTTTTATGGCTTATTTCAATTGCAGGAAGTGTTCCTATAGGAAATACAGCTCATTTTGGAGGATTGATTTTTGGCTTAATTTATGGAATATATTTAAGAAAAAAATTTCCTAATAAAATAAAATCTTTGGGAAGATATTTTAGTTAATAAAGAAATGAAAAAAAGAAAAAAAAGAGAAGAAAAATTTAATTTAAAAAAGGAATATGCTGAAAATTGGAAGTATCTTAAGAAATCAAAGAATTTCATCTATTTTTCTATTTTAATTTTCTTATTCTCAGCCTTAATGGGTTTTTTTATGACTCCTCCCGATTTTATTATTGAAAAAATATTTGAATTTATTGAAGAGATTTTAGCTCAAACAGAAGGAATGTCTTCTTCTGAATTGATAGTATTCATCTTTCTTAATAATTTGCAGAGTAGTTTTTTCGCAATGATTTTTGGTTTATTTTTTGGAATTTTTCCAATTCTTTCAGCTTTTTTTAATGGTTATTTGCTTGGTTTTGTTTCTTCATTGGCTGTAGAAGAATCAAGTTTTTTAGAATTGTGGAGACTTTTCCCTCATGGACTTTTTGAATTGCCTGCTATATTAATCTCTTTGGGACTGGGAATTAAACTGGGAATTTCATTGATTTATAATTGTATTTTGTTTTATAATAAAAATTTTCCAAAAATAAAAATTTATCTTTTAATTTTATTATCAGTTTTATTTCTTCCTTTATCAATAATACTCGTAGCTCTTTTTACTATGAATAACGAAAAATTAAAGAAAAAGTTTTTTATTGATTTTAAGAGTGCATTTAAGGTTTTTGTCTTAATAGTTATTCCTCTTCTAATAATAGCAGCAATAATAGAAGGAGCTCTTATTTCTTTTATTACTTAGGGCTTTGAGAAATTCTTTTAAAAGAAGCTATTTATTTTATTTCTTAATTATTAATTAACACTCATTTTATAAATAGAAATTAAGCTATTTTTTTGATAATTTATTTTTAAGAAATTAAATTCTGTAAAAATATTAATAGATAGAATTTATTAGAAAAAATAGAGTTTTTTTCAAAACTTTAAACAGATAATCTTAAGGATATTTTCTTTTAGTTGCTTATAGATAAGAAAGAGGAAGAGTTTTATGGAGATATCTTAGAGCACATAATAGATTTTTTAATTAGACTTAAACTCTATGGTAAAATTACTCTTTTTAAAATAGAAGTATTTTCACCTATTTCTAAATCTCATCAACTAATTTGAAATATAATATTTTTACTTATGAGATTATGAACTTTGAATTAAATTAAAGTTCTGTTTAATTTTTCTTCTGCAATCTCATTCACAATTTTTTTTATGTAATTTGATTCTAATGCAAATCCTAAATTCTCACTTCCTCCAATCTTGAAATTATTTATTCCTATAACTTTTCCTTTTTTGTTTATTAAAGGACCTCCTGAATTTCCTGGATTTAGAGCAGCATCTGTTTGTATATACGCTTTTATTTCATTTATTCCTGGACGATGAATTCCTGAAACGATTCCTTCTGATACAGAAAACTGTAATCCAAGAGGATTTCCCACTGCTATAACTTTTTCACCAATATTTACTTTATCTGAATCTCCTAACTCTAAATTCTCAAAATTTCCATCTATTTTTAATAAAGAGATATCCATTAGGATATTATCTCCTATGGATTTTACAGCATATACTTCTTCTTCATAAGTATAGATTCCTGCAGCTCTTGCTTCTTCTATAATATGATAATTAGTTACAATATAACCTTCTTCATTTATTATAAATCCACTTCCCTGACTTATGTCTGTTCTTATTGTAACCACTGATTTGATAGCATTCTCAATTATTCCAGAGAAATCTTCTGATGTTTCAGCTTTTAATAAATCTATTTCTTCATCTATTGTTCCTAATTGAGAATTTAAAATATTAACATCATGCATAGTTTCTATTAAACTTTCAGATAATTCATTAAATTTTGTTTGAGTGTCTGTTTTTAAATTTTTTATTTCTATTTCTAAATTTCTATAATTCAATTGCAATTGCCCATATAATACATAAATAAAAAGACTATTTGAGATTAATAAAATCACTAGAAAACTACTAAATCCTCCAATCATAATCTTGTGATGTTTCTTTAATGTCATTTTAATATAATTAAAAAATTTAAACTATAAAAATTCTTTGTTAGAAGATATTTTTTGTTAGAAGGTATTCTTATTAATTAAGTCATATTTTTTTAATAGTTTTTTAAGAATAAATATTTTAAAAAAACAAATTAGAATAAATAAAGTTTATAAAAGCAGGTTTTTATTAGAGCCTGAAATACTAAAATATAAAAACTTATCTTGTTCTTTAAATTTAGGGCTTGTAGTTCAATGGATAGAATTTCCGGTTTCGGCCCGGTTGATCGAGGTTCGAATCCTCGCAGGCCCGTGAAATATTAATTAATATAAGAATTATAATAAAGAAATCTTTAATTTGCAGATTTTAGTAAAAAGGAATGCTTACATAATTTCCTGATGGACCTGCTATAAGCTCTTTATTTTCATTAATTTCTCTAAGAAATTTTGCGATTATGTCTGCATTTTCTTCTTTTAATTTTGGATATTTTTGAAGTTCTTTTGCATATTTAAGATAATTATCTCCTTTTTTAACTTCTCTTTTGTCATCTAATCCTTTATAACTCTTTAGAATTTTAAGTGTTTTTTCATTTATTCCTGCAAATTCTTCAAGCGAAGCTCTGCTTGATTTTGCTTTACTGGAGTCGTAATTATTAGTGCATCCTATTAAGAGACTTGTTGCTAAAGGAATTCCTATCATTAATGAAACTAAATTTCTTTTTTTCATATTTTAGAATTCTTTTTTTTCTTTATAAATCTTTTCCTTTTTAACTACTATAAAGTAATTATTTATTCTATTTTTTTTACATAATCTTTTTTAACTCTTTCTTCTCTTGTTTTTTATGGATATTCAATTCGGAGACAGAATCAAAATTTTTTTAGCAAAAGAAGAATATGAAGGAATTTTGCTTGAAAGTCCAAAATCTGAAAAAGGAATTTTTTTATTAAAAATGGATTCAGGGTATAATCTTGGTTTTGATAAAAAGAAAATTTTTAATATTAAACTAATAAAAAAAAGAATAGCAGAAGAAGAAGTTTTAAAAATAAAAAAGGATTCTTCAAAGCCTAATATAGCAATGATTCTTACTGGAGGAACTATTGCTTCTCGTTATGATTCAGAAACAGGAGGTGTTCGTCCTTTAGATACTTCTGAATCTCTTTTTAAATTTTATCCAGAAATTTTTGAAAAAGTTAATGTTTTAAAAGTTGAAATTCCTTTTATGAAAAATTCTGAAGACATGACTTTTAGAGACTGGCAAAAAATTTCTAGATTAAGCGCTAAACTTCTAAATGATTCAAATATAAAAGGATTGATAATAGCTCATGGAACAGATTTTTTACATTATACTTCAGCAGCTTTGTCATTTTTTTTAAAAAAACTGAACAAACCAATTGTTTTAACTTATTCGCAAAGAAGTATTGATAGAGCTTCTTCTGATGCTAATTTAAATTTGAAATGCAGTGCTCTAGCAGCAATTTCAGATATAGCAGAAGTTATGCTGGTTGGACATAGTTCTATGAATGATGATTTTTGTTATGCGATGCCAGGAACTAAAGTGAGAAAACTACATACTTCAAGAAGAGATGCTTTTAAAGCTATTAATTCCAAATCAATTGCAAAAATTTTTCCTGATAGAATTGAAATTCTTTCAAGTCATAAAAAGAGAAATAAGGATAAAGTTAAGATAGATGCAAAATTTGAAGAAAAAGTTGCTTTAATAAAATTTTATCCAGGACAAAATCCTGAAATTCTAGATTATTATTTAAGAAAAAAATACAAAGGAATTGTAATTGAAATGTCAGGTTTAGGACATATTGCTGTAAAGAGTACAGGAAAAAACTGGATTAAAAAATTAAAAGAAGTTCAAAATAAAGGATTAATTGTTTGCGCAACTTCTCAGTGCATTTACGGAAGAGTTGATCCCTTAGTCTATTCTAATGGAAGGAAGATATTAGAAACAGGAGTTATTTATCTTGGAGATATGTTGAGTGAAACAGCGTTGGTTAAACTTGGCTGGGTTTTAGGGCACAAAGAATGGGCTTTTTCAAAAGAAAAAGTTAAAGAGAAAATGCTTGAAAATATTTCTGGAGAACTAAACGATAGATTAGAAAATTAGAGTTTATCTTTTAGAAATTTATACAGATACTTTTTAAATTTTAATTGCTGTTTAATGCTGTTAAACATTTCTAATGCAATATATTTTCCGAAAAGAAATTTTGGAAGTTCTTTTAGATAGTCTAATTGTTTTAGAGAAACTAAATAATGCAGGTCTTTTTTGAACAATTTTGAATATCCATTTAAATGATTTGCAAGAAATTTATTTTTATGTTTTCTATAATCGAGTATTAGATTATATTCAAGAGTTCCTCTGTCTTGTGCTGCTTTAAAATGAGAGAGATCTATACAAAATCCTCTTATTCTGGATATATCTTTTTTAGAAGGAATTATATTGTTATAGTTTAATTCAAGAAGAAGTTTTTTATGAATACTTCTCCATTTTTCGAGATATTTAAAACTTTCCTCGTGGATATTAAAATATTCTGTTTTAAAATTCTTTATTAAAAATTTGAATTCTTTAAGTTCCATATCATTTCTTGCGTGAACTAGAGGAATTTTTTTAATATTTGAGTTTAGTAATAATTCATAAATTTTCTTTTTTTGTTTTTTTGAATAGAATTCTAAAAAAAGAGCTACTTCTTTTATTTTGTATTTTTCTACTTCTAGAAGTTTCTTTTTAAATCCAAAAAGAGTCTTTCCTGTAAGACTTACTAGAATTTTTTTAGAATCAGGTTTTTTCATTTATTTCTTCTTATCAATAACTTTTTTATCTCACAAATTTCTTTTTCTGCTTTTCTATTTAAAGCATAATCATATTCAGCTTTCATTCTGTCTTTTTGTGCTTGTCTATTTTGACTCATTAAAATTATTGGAGCTTGAAGTGCTGCAAGACAAGACAAGCATAAATTTAGAATTATAAATGGCCAGGGATCCCAGTGCCGGACATAAGCTGTAATATTTAAATAAATCCAAATAGATATAAAAATACCTACTAAAATTATAAAACACCAACTGCCTGCCCATTTTGTAAGTCCATCTGCTGCTTTCTGTCCAAAAGTTCTTGGAACTTTAAAGAGAGGAGATGTAGTATGATGCTTCTTTTTTTTATCCTCTTTTTTTTGCTTTCTTAACATTTTTGTATACTATTAATTATTTGATATAGATTATAAATGTTTTTGAAGATTTATTGAAATTTGTTGTAACTAAATAGGGGTAAGAAATGGAAAGGTTTTTAAAGAATTAGAGAGTTAGAAACTTTATGAGTCTAGAGGATATATTTTCAGAAAAAAATATGCTTGGATATTCAAATGCTTGTTTAGAATTAGCAGTTAAAATACCTGAAGCAGGAAAATTACATGGAATCAATACTCTTGTTATTCCTAGCAGGGGAGCTATTCCTTTTTTTTTAGGAATGACTTACTCTTTAAATAAACTTAAGGAGTTTGGAGGAGTTCAGGAAGATTTTTATACAAATCTTCATGTTCAGAAGATTATACGTCTTCTAATGAATAAAAATATACAGGAGGATTTAGAAATGAAAGATGGAGGAATAGGTGTTTTAGTTGTACCTTTTACAGCAGATTTAAATGTTACCAAATTTGATAAAGATTTGGATAATGGTGAATATACACTTAAAACAAGAAAATATTGGGCAAATGTTACAAGAGCTTTTTTTAAAAACAAAAAAGAAAGGAGAAGAGACCCTTATTTTAAGACTTTTGTAGAAGTCATCTTAAGAAATATAGAAGGCAGGGAGGATATGGCTAAGAGTTATGAAAATTTTCAAAAGATTGATTCTTTTTCCCTTATGGATACTGTAATTTCAGGAAGAGCTTCAAACCATATATTACAAGCATTCGATAAAATCTCTAAAGAAGAAAATAATGATTTGATGAGACCATACTCTTTTTTAATTCTAGATGAGAATGGGAATAAATTAAGGACAGATTTTAAATCTTATTTAATGCGTAAAAAAGTTGAAGGAGAATTAGAAATGTATCCTATTCCAAGAATAGTCTCTGAAGATGAAGGAGCTTCTCTTTTAGGTGTTGCTGCTATTATATATCCTTCAGTAATGAGAGCTTCTAAAAGATGTGAGATAAATGGAAAAGAATTCTTTGTTGGTGCAGGAAGTTGGTATGGTGCTTCAGAATTAAATAAGGATTATACTAAGAACTTCAGAAAATTTATGAGATTGGTATATAAAGGAGTGGATTTAATCTATAGCAAGGATTATCTTGGTAGAAAAGGTATAAAAGAGAAAGAAAGATTTAATCAAACAAGGGAAGATTATCTAAGTTATTGTAAAGAAAAAGAAGTTCTCTCTAAATATGATCAAAATATCTCTTTATTAAAATTAAGCGATAAACATCTTCCTGAAAAAGTTTATGAAACCAGTTCACATGTTGTTCATATACCTTTTGATAAAGAATCAAATGAGAGGATTTTATCAGAAATAAATAAATCAAAAAATAACTCCATTTAATAAAAAGCAATTAATTTTATTAACCCTTTCTCTTTTATTCTTTTATGGAAGAAAATAAAGAAACTGATTATTCAAAACTAGGATTGAAATGCGGATTGGAAATTCATCAACAGTTAGATACTTCTAAATTATTCTGCAAATGCCCTTCAATTTTAAGAAATGATGAGCCAAATTATACTATTGAAAGAGAGCTTCATGCAATTGCTGGTGAAAGCGGAGAAGTTGATATTGCTGCAGAATACGAGGCGAAATTAGGAAGAAAGTTTTTTTATCAGGGTTATGACACTACTTGTTTAGTTGAATTAGATGAATCTCCTCCTTCTGAAATAAATAAAGAAGCATTGAAAATTGTTCTTCAAATAGCAATATTGCTTAACTGTAAAATTTTTCCTTATACTCAGATTATGAGAAAGATAGTTATTGATGGAAGCAACACTTCAGGATTTCAGAGAACTGTTTTAATTGCAAAAAATGGTTATGTTGAGACAGAACAGGGAAGAATTGGAATAGAAAGTATCTGTCTTGAAGAAGATGCAGCGAGAATTATTGAAAGAACTAAAGAAAAAGTTGTTTATCGATTGGATAGATTAGGAATTCCTCTAATAGAAATTGCAACTTCTCCTGATATAAAAAGTCCAGAACAAGCTAAAGAAGTTGCAATGCATATTGGAAATATTTTAAGAAGCTGTAAAGTGAAAAGAGGAATTGGAACTATAAGACAAGATGTTAATTTGTCAATTAAGGGACATCCTAGAGTTGAACTTAAAGGATTTCAGAACATGAAAATTCTTATTAGAACAATTGAAAAAGAAATTCAGAGACAGAAAAAAAATCTTTCTGAGAAGAAACTATTTTCTGAAGTGAGAAAAGTTCTGCCTGACGGAAATTCAGAATTTTTAAGACCTATTCCTGGATCTGCTAGAATGTATCCTGAAACTGACCTGCCTTTATTAAAAATTCCTAAAAAATTAATAGATGATGTTAAAAAAAATCTTCCTAAATTAAGAGGAGATATTGAAGAAGAATTAAAAGAAAAGGGATTAAATCCAGAAATGATTAAACTTCTTTTTAAACAAAATAAAATTGAGGAATTTAAAGAACTTTTAGATGTATTGAATAATCCAAAATTAATTGCGAAAATTCTTTTGATTTTTCCAAAAGAAATTTCAAGTCATAAAAAAATTTCAAAAAATAAAATTGAAAAAATTTTAGAGAACAATGTTTTTGATATTCTTCAATTAGTCAAAAAAGGAGAAATTTCTGAATTCCAAATCAAATTAATCTTAGAGAATTTAATAGAAGGAAAAAATTTGAGAGAAGTAGTTTCAAAAGAAGAAATTGATTTTTCAAATATTGAAGAAAAAATTCTGAAAATAATAAAAGAAAAACCAGGACTTTCTGAAAAAGCTTATATGGGGTTGGTAATGAAAGAGTTCAAAGAAAAAATTAATGGAAAAGAAGCTAGAGAAATTATAAAGAAGTATCTGAAATGAAAATTGAAGATTCTTTCTGGAAAAAATATGCTGAGCATTATCTTCTTTTTATGAAAGGAAATGAAAAATCTGGACTTTTTTTAAAGATGATGAATAAAAGATTAAGAATAAATGAACTTTTAAATCCTTTTTGTGGATGGATAATCAAAGGAGTTGAATTTCCTGAAACACGTTTTTTTTATTTGGAAAGATTCACTGAGAAAGAATATGCAGTTAAACTAGCAAAAGAGTTGAATATTCCTTTAGAAGATATTTTTTATTTTCCTAATCCTATAAAAACAAAGAAATTATCTGAATAAACAAGACTTTGTAAAATTCTTTTAAAAGAAGATATTTATTTTATTTCTGAGTTATTAATTAATACTGAGCTTATAGATAGAAATTAAGATATTTTTGATAGATTGCTTTTGATAATCTCTTTTTAAGAAAT
>CAZOOJ010000006.1:0-2796 GCA_964581415.1 Candidatus Woesearchaeota archaeon | reverse complement strand
GCATTTTCATTCTGATTATTCAAAAATGTAAAAAAGATTTATATAATCTCTAAAAAATTATTATCTATGGGGTTTTTTGATTTTTTAAAAAGAAAAAATAAGAAAGAAAAAAATAAAAATAATACAGAAATTGAAAATTATCTAAAAAAATTGAAGATATCTGAAATTGGAACTTTTATAGAAGATAGATTAAATGAAAATAGAAAAAAAGAAGAAGAGATATTTAATTCTTTAAACCAAAAAAGAGAGGTTTTTATTAATGAAATTGAAGCAAAATTGAAAACTTTAAATGAGATTTCTTTAGATTCTAAGAAAGCAGATTTAAAAGTTAAATTTATAGTAGAGGAAAATAAAAATAGATATATTCAACAGGTAGAAAAACTCCTTGATAAATTAACTAATTTTGAATCAAAAGAACTTAGAGAATTTATGAGGGAAATAGACGGAATTTTTTTAAATTTTTACAATAAATCTCATCTGAATTATGAAAAAGCAACAATCTTAATAGGGAAAGAAATTGCTGAAATAAGAAATTTAATAAAAAATTTCTCTAAAAATCTAATAAAAACTTTTGATGAAAATTTAATTAAAGAAATTGAGAACCTTTTGGATATTCAACTAAAATTAGAAAAAATAGAAAAATTTAATTCTGAATTAAAAGTAATAGATGAGTCAATAATTTCTTTAAATAAAAATATAGATGAAAATAAAGAAAAAAAAGAGAAATTATTTAAGAAAATAGATGAAATTAAAAAATCAGAAGGATATAATGAAAACTTGAAGATACAGATGAAATTAAAAAATTTACAAGAAGAATTAGAAAATTTAATTCTCGATTTAAAACAGAAAATTGATTTCAAAGAACTTGCTAATTTTTTTCATATTTTTCCGGAAAATATCAAAGTTGTAAAAGAATATAAAGAAAATTTTTTAAAAAAATTTAAACAGAATAAAGAGAATATTCTAAGTTTGATAAATGAAGCTAATTTAAAAAATTCTGTTATTTCAGAAAAATTAGAAAAAATTGAAGAAAAAGAAAAGGAAATTCAGGAAAATAAACAAAAAATACAGGAAGATGAAACTCTTTTTTGTTATGATAGCATAAAAGAATTAGATTTGAATATTGAAACTATAGAAAGAGCAAAAGAAGAAAAAGAAAAGAAAAAAAATAAATTAGAGAACAATAAAAAAAATTTAATTGATTTCTTAAAATTAAAATTAAAAGAATTTAATATAGAACTTATTTAGATTTTAATTAAAAAGAATTCTTCAGATTCGTGCAACTCCTGTTTCAATTGCTTTATCATAAACTGCTTTTGAAATTTTCTCAACAACTTCTTTATTAAAAACATCAGGAAGAATAAATTCTTCATTGAGATTGTTTCCTACAATATCTTTTAATGCAAAAGATGCAGCGATTTTCATTTCTTCGTTAATTTCTTTTGCTTTTGAATCTAAAACTCCTCTAAAAAGTCCTGGAAATACCAAAGCATTATTAATTTGATTTGGAAAGTCGCTTCTTCCTGTAGCAATAATCTTAGCTCCTGCTTTTTTAGCTTCTTCAGGACTTATTTCTGGAGTAGGATTTGCTAATGCAAAAACTATTGGATTTTCATTCATATTTTCAACCATTTCTCTTGTTAAGACATTTCCTCTAGAAACACCAATAAAAACATCAGCTTTTTTTATTATGTCTCCTAAATTTCCTTTTTCATTATTTTTATTTGTTAAAGAACACATCTCTTTTTTAATTCCCTCTAATTTCCTATCTTTAGAAATAACTCCTTGACTGTCACAAACTAGGATATTTTGAGCTCCATAACTTAAAAGTAATTTAGTTATTGCTATACCTGCAGCACCAGCACCATTTACCACAATTCTGACATTATCAATTTTTTTGCTTACAATTTTTAGAGAATTAATCAAACCTGCTAAAACAACAATAGCTGTTCCATGTTGATCATCATGAAAAACCGGAATATTGAGAATTTTTTTTAATTTTTCCTCTATTTCAAAGCATCTTGGAGCAGAGATGTCCTCTAAATTTATTCCTCCAAAAAAAGGTTCAAGAGATTTTATTATTTCAATAATCTTATCCTTATTTTTTTCGTTTAAACAAACTGGAAAAGCATCTATATTTGCAAATTCTTTGAATAAATTAGCTTTTCCTTCCATTACAGGAATTGCTGCTTCAGGTCCAATATCCCCAAGTCCGAGAACAGCAGTACCATCAGTGATAATAGCAATATTATTTTTTTTAGAAGTATAATCATAAACTTTTTCTTTATTTTTCTCTATTTCTTTACAAACTTCAGCAACTCCTGGAGTATATACTAAAGCTAAATCTTCTTTATTTTTAATAGAAACTTTATTTTTAATAGAAATTTTTCCTCCTTCATGCAATTTGAAAATTTTATTTTTCATAGAAGAAAATTAAACTAAGGGAATATAAAAAACTTTCTAAGACACTTCTCTGTTAATTTAAAGAGACTTTTCTGAGTATTGAAACTATTTTTATTAATAATAATTTTAATCAATTCTTTAGAATCTTAGAATAGAAAAGTTATAAAAGCTTAATTTACTTATTATTATATGCAAAAAAGAGCGCAAATAACAATTTTTATAATTATAGGAATAATGTTGATTTTAGGTATAGGTTATTTTTCTTTAATATATCCTTCTAAACCTTCCTCTAATGAAACAGAGATTTCTTCAGAATGTAGTTTATTTTTAATAGAAGAGCCAGTAATATCTATTATAGAAAATAGTTTATTAGATTCAATTCAGAAAAGAGGA
>CAZOOJ010000005.1:0-17217 GCA_964581415.1 Candidatus Woesearchaeota archaeon | reverse complement strand
TATTGATCATCATGAAATATACAATTTTTCTAAAAATCCTTTTTCTGAATATTTCATCTCTGAGGAAGAAAATGATTATAAATCAGATAATCTTTTATGCGCAGATACAAAAGAATATCCTAAAATTATTTGGTATTTTGAAAAAATTTGTGAAGAAGACATAGAAGAAAATTGTGCTATTCATTGGAGAAATGCTAAAATTTGTGGAAATTTTTATGTTGTTTTAGATTATGATACTTTGGGTTATGGATACACTATGTATGGTCCTTATGATTTATAATTTCTTAGATTGAAAAGTATTATTTTAGGAGGCTTTTGGAAATTCCTTAAAAAAAGACAAATATCTCCAATTATTAATTATAACTATGCAGAATCTCATAGATTATAGAAGTAATTTCCCTATTAATTAATTAATTTCTTAGGAATTATATCCCTCAGATATATCAATTATTATCAAATAAAATTTTAGAAAATATATATATATATATATGTTTCCAAAGCCTTGTGAGAGTATCTGCTTGAAATAATTATCTATTGTTGATATTTAATAAATAAGTAATTTTACTATACATTTTATTAAACAAAATGTTTTTACTATCTTAATATTGATAAAAGTGTTCTAATATTTTTATAAAAATAATATCTAAAATCTTCTGATTTTTTTCTTTCCAAATTTCTTTGCTAATTTCATCATTTGTTTTTGACTTAAACCCTTTGAAAAATCTGTTTCGTCATTAAAACCATCTTTTATAAGGCTGTTAAGCATTTTGTACTGTTTTAATAAAGCTCTCACTTCACTATTTGCAACTCCAGAACCTTTTGCGATTCTGCTTATTCTTGAAGTTTGTTTTTCTAAAATTTCAGGATTTTCTTTTTCTTCTGAAGTCATTGATTTAATAATATGCTCCCATTTTGAAATTTTTTCCTGCTGATTTTCTAATTTCTCATCTGGAATTTTATCTTTTACTTTAGAAAAACCTGGAATCATTCCTCTTATCTTTTCAAAACCTCCTAAAGAATTCATTGATTTCACTTGTCCAATAACATCTTCTAAACTTAATTTTCCATCTTTTACGCTTTTTTTTATTTTTTCTTCTGATTTTTTATCTGTTACTAATCTTATTTTTTCTATTAAAGAATCTAAATCTCCTTTTCCTAATAATCTTGATAAAAAAGAACTAGGATTAAATCTCTCAATATCATTTATCTTTTCGCCTGTTCCTATAAAATAAACAGGTGCATTGGTTTCTTTACATGCTGTTAAAACTCCTCCTCCTTTTGCACTTGAATCCATTCTTGTTATTATAACTCCAGAAATATTTACATTTTCACTGAATTGAGAAGCCTGAGCTTTTGCAGCTTGCCCTATGTCAGCAGGCATAACTAAAATAGTTTCTGTGGGCTTAATTTCTTTTTTTAATTCTTTTATTTCTTTGATTAATTCTTTATCTAAAGTATGCCTTCCTGCTGTATCGATTAATATTAAATCATAATTTTTTAATTTGGATTCAAATTCTTTCCAGTCTTCTAAGGCCTTTTTCTTGTTGTTTTTGAGATTTACAAAACAAGAAAGATTATTTTTTTCTGCAAGTTGTTTTAGCTGTTCTTTTGCAGCAGGACGATGAACATCTAAACTGATTAGAGCAACTTTTTTTCCTCTTTTTGAAAAATAATTTCCTAATTTTGAAATTGTTGTTGTTTTTCCACAACCATACAAACCCAGAAGCATTATTCTATTCTGTTTTTTTTCAAGTTTCAATTCTTTGTATTCTCCTAAAATTTCTAAAAGTCTATCATGAAGTAATTTTATTGTATGCTCTTTTTTATCTATCTCTTTAATTCTTTCATTTTTAGCCACTTCTTTTATCTCATCGCTTAATTGTTTTACTAAAAGAATATTAACATCTGCTTCAATAAGTGCTCTTTGCAAATCTCTTATGATAGAATCCACTAAATTCTTATCTAAAAATATAGCATTTGCTATTCTGTCTGTTGCTTTTCTTATTGTTTCTCCTAATTTTTCTAACATAGCGATTGTTCATATGCTTCGGCAGTTTGCAACTTTCCGAGCTGATATTTATTTGTTTTTATGAATAAAGAAGAAGTTATTAAAGTTTTGGTGGGATAATGGGTTTTTGGTTAACTTTCTTCTATGAATTTAAATAAGTCTTCTGTATAGAATTTGTCCATTACTGTCCAGGTGTCGTCAATTCCTGAATACAATGTTGTAATTCCGTCTTGTTCTGTTTTAGCTGATGTAAAAACCACGTTTGGAATGTATCCTCTTTCTGGAAGTAAGTAAAGATAATCGTTTCTTTCTAAAAGAATTTCTGATGATTTGAATTCTTTCCAAGGTTCTTTTAAATTCATTCTCATTAGTTTTGTGCTATATACAGATTCTTTTTTTTGATTTCTTGTTGTTTCATGATAAGCTGCAAACCATTTATTCTCTATTTTTATTGGAGGAGTTCCTGTTCCAGTTATTTCTCCTTCTTTTGAAATAGTTAATCTATGTTCTTGCCCCCAATGAACTAAATCTGGGGAATAAGATACCCAAATTCCTGGTGTGCTGATGTCTTGAAATGCATTTGGCCTTACAAGTGCAGTATATAATTTGTCTTCTTTTTTCAAGATTTCTGTTCTTGAAGGACTTGGAACTTTTTCTGGAAAAACTACAACATCTTTGATGCCAGAGAAAATTGGTCTTGGAGTATTTTCTTTTATTGTTTCTTCAAATGTGTTAAAATCTTTTGTTATTTTAAATGCTGTTGAAACTCCAAATTCTCTATGCGGGCAAACATATGTTAAGATATATCTTCTATCTTCTATCGATGTTATTCTTATGTCTTCTATTCCAAATCTTTCAAATTCCCACGAGGGATATAAACAAGGTTCTTGATTTTTTTCTATAATTTCTCCTTCACTATTTAATTTCATTAACCTCGGCAAAGATATATGTCTTAATCTATTAACACCATTTTTTAATTCTACAGACTTTTTATAACATTTATTTATTTCTTTTTCTGAAGGCTCATCAAAATTTATTTTCCATTCTTTTAAATGTTCTTCATTTCTAATTTCAAAAAAAGGTAATAAGAATTTTTTATTTGGCACTTTTTCTGCGACTCGTATCATCAGCAAAGTTTCTAGATTCCCCTGTTCGTTTTTTATTAGCGTTGCTCCTGGATTAAATGCTCCAATCACATTACATTGTTCTGATAATGGGAAGTAGTCTTCAGGACAAGCTATGATTTTCCTTTCTAATGGCATTGGTCTATTTTTCATTTTAGAATTAAGGAGATATTTTGATTTATCTTGAAATTGGATGATTTTTGGAGTTTTTAAGACTTCTCTTTTTTAGTTACAATCCCAACTCTTTAATGAACTTTTTTTTGTCAAAAACTTCAATCTTGTGATAATTTTAATTTTTTCTTCTTCTTGGGTTTATCCCAATAAGGACTTTTACATTTAGGGCATACAGTTGGTTTATTTTTTATATTATGGGGAATCCATTCATGGTTACATCTTGTGCATTTGAATCCTCTTTTCTTTATTTCTATTATTGGCATATATAATATATACTTCAATAGTATATAAATCTTTTGTATATTATTTTATAATAGAAACATTTAAAAAGTACTTTTACTAATATAGTATATTATTTAATAAGTATATAAAATGAATCCAGAAGAAATTAGAATAAAAATTGACGAGAAAAAACAGAAAGAATTATTTAACAATCTTATTAAAAAGTTTAAGGGGGGTTTTGATGAAGTGAGTAGTTATCTTGGAATAACAAAATCTTCTCTGAGCAAATATAAGAGAGGAGTTGTGAGATATGTTCCTAAAGAAGTTTTAATTAAGATAGTTGATTATTTGAAAGTTGAATTTCCGAAAACAATTTTTTCTGGAACTATAAAACAAATAAGAAGCGATTACATGAAAAAAGCTCACCCTGTTCTTGAGAAAAAATATGGGAAAAAATGGGCTAAAGAACTCACAAACAGACGAGATTTTAAAGGAATTCATTTGGATGATTTTCCTGATTATATCTTTGTTTATTTGGAAGATAATTACAGACAAGAATTATTGATTTCTGCTTACGATTTATTTGGTTCTTTAACAAAGTTAGCAAATGCAATTGGAGTTAGTGCAGGAAGATTATCTTGTTGGTTTCGCGGAGAGCAAAAAGATTACAAAGCAGATAAAATTGGTCTTCAGTTTATTCCTTTATCTAAATTGAAATTAATTTCTAAATATTTGGTTGAAGATAGCAGAGAAGAATTTTCTATGGCAGAAATAGAAAAGCATGTTTTAATGTATAGAATGCAGGCAGGCAATCCAATAAAAAATCCTCATTTTCCAATAAGGGAATCTCCTGAATTGATTAGGTTATTGTTTCATTTATTGGGTGATGGTTATTCTGGAAATAAAAATGAAAATGCAAATTATAGAAATACTTGTAATGAACTTCTAGAAGAATTTAAAGATGACTTGAAGATTTTTGGATATGTCCCCGTTTATGAGCAGGAAAATTCTGTTAAATTTCCAAGAGTTTTAGCAGAAGTAATTGAAAATTTTTATAAGGTTAATAGCAGGACTTTTGACAGTGCAATCTCAGATAAAATTTTTCAGATTAGTAATAGAAATTTGTGTTTTGGAATAAGAGCATTTGTCGATGATGAAGCAACAGTTTATTCTCATTCAATTAGGCTTACTTCTGCTAATTTCAATCTGCTTGAAGGAATTAAGGAAATTTTAAATTTTTTAAAGATAAACTCAAATGATATAAAATTTCAATTTAATTCAAGAGCAAGATATAAGAAAATATATTATCTTGATATAAGGGATATAGAAAGATATTCTAAACTTGTTGGGTTCACTCATCTGAAAAAGAAAATGCTATTAAAAAAATATGTGAAAAGTCTAAAATCCAGAAGAAGAAAAAGATTACTCAAGTCCTAATGATTTTATAAATTCTTTTTTATTAAAAGGAACGATATCATCTATTTCTTGACCGCAACCCAGAAATAAAATAGGTTTTTTTGTTACATAACCTAATGATAAAGCTGTTCCTCCTCTTTCATCTATGTCTGCTTTTGTTAAAATTATTCCGTCAATTCCAACTGCCCAATCAAAACTTTTTGCCTGTTCTATAACATCATTTCCTGTTATTGATTCTCCTACAAAAATTTTTGCATCAGGATTACAATTTTTTTTTATTTTTTCTATTTCTCTCATAAGATTTTTAGAAGTGTGAATTCTTCCAGCAGTATCTATAAGAACACAATTAATAAAATTTTTTTTTGCATATCTTATTGCATCAAATGCTACTGAAGCAGGATCAGCACCATACTGGCTTGAAACTACTCTAATATCTAACTTTTTTCCATGCTCTTTTAATTGTTCAATTGAAGCAGCTCTGAAAGTATCTGAAGCTGCTAAAACACACGAAAGATTTTTTTTCTTCAAATATTTCGCTACTTTTGCAATAGTTGTTGTTTTTCCAGTTCCATTAATTCCGCAAAACAAAATAACATAAGGTTCTTTTAACTGATTCTGTAATTTCTCTTTAACTTTTTCAGATAAATCAAATGGTTCTATTAGAATTTCTTCAATAATTTCCTTAAATATTTCTTTAATTTCAAATTCAATTTCTTTTTTTAATAATTCTCTTCCAATTATTCTTTCTTTTAATTCTTTTATAATCTTTTCAGAGACTTTTAAAGCAACATTATTTTCTAATAGAAGCATTTCAAGTTCTTCTGAATAAACTTCAAATTCTTTTTCAGAAATTTTTATTTTATTCACTTTTGAGGTTATTTTTTTGAAAAAACTCTTTTCTTGAGATTCTTCAATTTCTAAATCCTTCTGAATTTCCTCTAATTTTTCTAAATCTGGCTCAAATTTTTGTTTTCCTGGCTCAAATTTCACTGGAGCTTCAATTTCTTCTTCTAATACTTCTGGTTCTTCTCCATTTTCTTCAGTTTCTTTTGAAATTTTTTTTGTCCAGTTGCTTAGTTTTTCTCTCAATTTTTTGAACATATCTGAATAAATCTTAAAGAATTTATAAATGTTAACTGATTTATTCTAATAAAAATTTTACTCTTCTGGCTATGCTTTTATAAAGATTTTACAGATAGAGTGTTAATTTTATAATAGAGAAAAGAGAATGTAAGAAATTTTTAAGAAAAATTTGAGAAAAAGCTATTAATTTCTGAGGAATATAAAGGAAATATGATACTTTTAGTAATAAATACAGAGGATATTCTAAGTTATAATGCGTTTGATAATAGAGGAAGAACACTAGATTTGTGTTATTCTGATGTTTGTGATTTATATTTGATTTCTTAGAGTCTTTTATTTGATTATCTAAATTTTTATAAAGAAGAGTCTATTTGTTTTTTTATGAAAGGAATATTAGTAATTCTTGATGGTATGGCTGGTTCGCCCTGTAAGCAATTTGAAGGAAAAACAGTATTAGAAGAGGCTTCCACTCCTAATATGGATTTTTTAGCTAGTCGCGGAAAACTGGGTTTAATGTATCCTGTTAAACCAGGATTCATTCCTGAATCTGATGAAGCAATTTTATCTATTTTTGGAAATAATTTAATCTCGAGCACTAGAGGACAACTTGAAGCAAGAGGAACTGATACAAAATTAACAAGAGGAGATTTAGCTTTGAGAGTTAATTTTGCTACTATAGATTCTTTAAAAAAAAGAAATATTATTGATAGAAGAGCTGGAAGAACTTTGACAACTTCAGAAGCAGAAGAATTAGGAAAAGCAATAAATAAAATAAGTCTTTCACATAAATTTGTTTTTATTCCTACAATTCAGCATAGAGGAGTTTTAATATTCAGAGGAGGTTTTTCAGACAATATTCTTGGAAATGATTCTACATATATACAAGGAAAATCTGAATCAATGAATAAGATTTCATTATGCAGAGCATTAGACGACGATGAGAATTCACAATATACAATCAATTTGGTTAATGAATTTATTGAGAAAGTTTATGAAGTTCTTAATAAACATCCTACAAACGAAGAAAGAAGAAAAAAAGGACTTTTACCTGCTAATTATATTTTAGTTAGAGGAGCTGGAATAGAACAACCTAAATTAAAACTTTACAAAAGATGGCTTTCTGTTGTTTATATGCCTTTAGAAAAAGGTTTTTCAAAAGTTTGTGGTATGAATACCTTTTCATTTGAATATCCTAAATTAAAAAAATTAGATGTTTATTCAAATCTTTATGAAGGGCTTAGAAAAGCTTGTAAATTTTCAATTAAAACTCTGAAAAAAAATTATAAAAAGGCTGATTATGCTTATATTCATCTGAAAGAAACAGATTTTCCTGGACATGATAATAAACCTATAGAAAAGAAATTAATGCTTGAGTATATAGATAAAACTCTTTTTAAATTTCTGAGAAAATTTGCTCCTCCAAAGAGAATTAGGGTTGTTGTAACAGCAGATCATTCAACTCCTTGTAATCTTAAAGAACATTCTGCAGAACCTGTTCCTGTTTTGTTTTATCCTGGAGTTGAAACAATTCCAAAAGAAAAACATTTTAGTGAGAAAGATGCTAAAAGAGGAGAATTAGGAAGATTTCTTGGTAAAGATTTACTGAAAAAAACTGGATTTTTAAGGTGATGTAATTTTTCATCACAGCAATCATTAAAAATCTATGTTTCTTTTTATTTTATGATAACTTATAATGATTTATATGAAGCTTCTAGAAAAGAAAGATACTCTCAACAACTACAAAAACTTCCGAATAAATTTATTTTAGAGATTGCAGAATATTTAAATGATAAAAAAGAAATCGCTTCTAAGGAAGATGATGATTTTTCCGATGTCATAATTAAAACAAAAAAACAGCTTGAGAATGCTTTGACTCTATTTAAAGAGCTTATGTTAAGAAGAAGAAAAAAAATTTTAGATTTGGTTCTAATTGCTACTGAAACAGGAATCTCAAAAAAAGATTTTGAAAACATGCTTAATTTCGAGAAAAAACTTTTTGAAAATTTAATGAATTGCGTGGATTCTTCAGACAAGGAAGTTGGTGAAATATTAAATGGAGAAAAAGAAAAACAAAAAAATGAATTGGTTGTATTTAAGCAAGATTTAGAAGAGTTTATAGATTTGAATGGTAAAAAAATGGGGCCTTTTGAAAAAGGACAAATAGTAAACATTCCTAAAAATATCGCTAAAATATTAATTGATGATAATAAAGTTGAAGTGGTGGGAGATTGAAAAGTATAGATGTGAGAGTTTTTAAGAGGTTATGAATTCTTATTCAAAACGAAAGATTTAAATACTATAACGAATTAGTATTCATAACTAAATTAAACTGTTTTAACAGTTAGGAGGAAATAAAATGCCTAGAGGAGATAGAACAGGACCAAGAGGAGAAGGACCTAAAACTGGAAGAGGAGCAGGTTATTGTTCAGGCTCTAATATGCCAGGATTTGCGAATTCAAATTTGAGAGGTTTTGGAAGAGGATTTGCAGGAAGAGGATTTGCATGGAGAGCAAGAGAATTACCAGTTAATTCAGAATCTGAAATTCTATTGCAACCTTCATTAGAAGATAAAACAGAGAAGCAAGAAAAACAATTTTTAGAGCAAGAATTAGGAAATTTAAAACAAGAAATGAAGGATATAGAGAAAAGATTAAAAGAATTAAAATCTTGATAATACCATGCCAAGACCAATAAGACAAAGAAGGATTTATTTTAATCCTAAAATAACAAGTTTTAAGCCTGCAGGCTTGAATTTAAAAAATTTATCAGAAGTAGTTTTAACTAGAGAAGAATTAGAATCAATTAGATTAATTGACTATGAAAAAATAAGTCAGGAGAAAGCAGCTAAAAAAATGAAAATTAGTCAGCCAACTTTATCCCGTATATTAGTATCTGCAAGAAAAAAAATCTCAATCGCTTTAGTTGATGGTTCATTAATTAAAATAGAAGGAGGTAATTTTAAGATGGTTCAGCCGAGAAGAGGTTTAGGAGGAGGAAGATTCAGAGCAGAAGCTGGAGGAAGAGGAAGAATGGGAGGATTTGGAGCAGGTCCTGAAGGAGTCTGTAAATGCACAAATCCAAACTGCAATTATGAAGAGCCCCAAGTTAGAGGAGTTCCTTGCTCTAGCAAAAAATGTCCTAAGTGTGGAGCAGTAATGACAAGAAAATTATAACTTTTAGGGATTAAAATGTCTAAGAAAAATTTTAGAGATGCAGTAAAAAAAGCAGGAAATATGCTGTGGAGAAGTTTTCCTTTGGTATTTGGAACAGTTTTACTTATTAGTTTAATAACAATTTTAATTCCAAATGGATTTTATATTAAAGTCTTTACAGGAAATATCTGGTTTGATTCTTTCTTAGGAAGTTTAGTGGGAAGTATTTCTGCTGGAAATCCGATAATAAGCTATATTCTTGGAGGAGAATTTTTAAAAGAAGGAATTAGTCTTATTGCTGTTACTGCTTTTCTTGTTTCATGGGTTACTGTAGGAATAATTCAGCTTCCTGCTGAATCTTATTTATTGGGAAAAAGATTTGCTTTAATTAGAAATTTATTAAGTTTTATTTCTGCAATAATCGTCGCAATTTTGACAGTGATTATACTGGAGGTATTTTTATGATAAAAAAATCAAAAGGAAAAAGAATAATACAAAAATTAAAAGAGAAAGAAATAGAAAAATCATGGTATTTTTTATCAATAATGCTTTTGATATATGCTCTTTTATTTTTTGTAAACTCTGATATTTTTTCATCCTCTATAACTTTATTTTTTAATATCTTCTCAAAAATTATTCCAATATTTTTTCTTGTTTTTATTTTAATGTCTCTTACTAATTATTTCATCACTCCAGAAAGAATTATTAGATATATAGAAGGAAAAGGAATTAAAAAATGGTTTTTTGCAGTTATTGGAGGAGTTTTATCATCAGGTCCTATTTATATGTGGTATCCTCTTTTAGCTGATTTAAAAGAAAAGGGAATTTCAAATGGACCTATTGCTTGTTTTTTATATAATAGAGCTATAAAAATTCCTTTAATTCCGATTATACTTCTTTATTTTAGCTGGAATTATGTTCTGATTCTTCTTTTAGTGATGATTTTTATTTCAGTTGTTCAGGGAATAATTATAAATAAATTTTATAGGAGGTAAAAATGAAAATTGGAATCGCATCTGAAGAAGAGAATGCTGAAGGAAATGTTAGCAATAAGGCTGGAAGAGCACCTTATTATCTGATTTTTGAGAACAAAAAATTAGTGAAAAAAATGAAAAATCCTTTTGCAGTCGGAGGAGGAGGTGCTGGATTTGCAGTAGCAAAAATGCTTTCTGATGAGGGAATAGAGCTAGTTATTTCTGGAAGTTTTGGAGGAAATATGAAATCTGCTTTAGAAGAAAGAAAAGTAAAATCTAATGAATTTGCAGGAAGCATAAAAGAAGCAATTGAAAAATTCAGTTAAATTTATTAAGTTTATAGAATAAAAATATCTATGAATACTTTAAGCAGAACTCTTACTGGTGGAATTTTAATCTTAGCAGGTTTTGTTCTGATTAGCATGTTCTTTCTTTTACATTATTCTCTGCTAATTTATGGAGTTTCTCTTCTAATTATAGGATTAATAATTCTCTTTAATAAAAAAGAGGATGAAATAGAAAAAATTAAAAAATAAAAAGGAGTAAAAACAATGGCAAAAATAATTGTAACTACAGGAAACGAAATTCCTGCAAAACAAATTAAGGAAATTTTAGGAGTAGTTAGAGGAAATACAGTAAGAGCAAGAAATATTGGAAGAGATATTGGTGCTGGATTTAAAAATTTTATAGGAGGAGAAGTAAAAACCTATACTCAGATGACTAGCGATTCTAGAGACGAAGCTTTTAATAGAATGGTAAATAATGCAATTGAACTTAAAGCAGATGCTATTATTGGAATGAGATTTATGACTTCTATGGTGATGCAAGGAGCTTCAGAAATGCTCGCTTATGGAACTGCTGTTAAATTAAAATAATTATCATATTTAGATATATTAATTAAATAGGGAGATTAAAATGGCAGAAGAATCTTGTATTTTTCCAAAGTGTCCAAAATGTAACAAAGGATATTTGGTTCCTTTTTCATATAAAGAAGATGTATTTGAAAAATGGAAATGCACTAATCCTGAATGTGGTTATGTAGTGCAGAAAAGATGATTTATTTTTTATAGATTATTTATTGGATAAAAAGAATCATCTCCATATTAGCATTAAATAACATTATTCTGTTTGAAAAATATAATTTTAATTTTAGAAAAGCTATGCTTAAAATATACAATTCCAAAGTTGTTATCATCCTGTTTGGAATGCTATATGATTTCTTTTGCTTTTAAATTCTTTTTAAACTTGTGGAATTAAGCATATACTATAAGAATATTTGCAATAATTATAATTATATGTTGCCAAATAATTTTGTATAAAAAGCCTGTGGAGGGATTCAAACCCCCGACCTACTGATTACAGGTCAGTCGCTCTATCACTGAGCTACACAGGCATATTAAATTCTATTCCTAAATTAAACTAAGAAGAAGTATTTAAAAGATTTCTTATTTCTGGTTTTGAGAAACTCTTTAAAAGAAGACAAATAATTACAATTATCAATTATTAACTACACTCCATTTCAGAGATTATATGGATAATTTCCCTATTAATTAATTCTTTAGAGGTTATATATTCAGAGTATATTAATCCTATCATCAAATAAAATTTTATGAAAAATATACACTTTTACTAAAGTCTTATTTCTTTTTTTCTTCAAATCTTTTCTCAACCTTTAAAACTCTAATTTCACAAAGACTTAATGGATAAATCTTTTTTAACTTTAAGCTTAAATATTTTTGGAATTTATTCTTTAATATTTCTTCAAATAAACTCTCTGTTTTTTTATTTTTAAAATAATCTAATATTTCCTCTTTTGTTTTTTTTCTTAATGCTTCTCTTACTTTTCTTGAAGTTTTTCTTCTTGTAACGAGAAGGGGCTTTATTCTTATTTTAGCATCTTTACAATCTAAAGAAAAAGAATCTTCAACATAATTAGTCCTTTTTCTAATCATTCTTCTTACAAAAGTCTGGACTAATTCAAATTTTTTGAGTATTGATGTAGCTTTTTCTTCAGAAATTTTAACTTCTGTGCTTAATAGAGCATTTTTTCCCTTAAGAATTCTTGTTAAATCATATTTTATTATTCTTCCCTCTGTCTCTTTAATATTATAAGCATATAAATAAACAGTTTTATTTATCAACGGAATTTCTATCTCAAAAAATTTTTTCTTTTTCTTTGCAATTGCCATTTTTATTTAAAAAAATTGCTGTTTTCAGCAGTATTTATTTTAAAGTCATTAATAATAAAATTTTGAATTGTAGTTAGTTTATCTATCATTTTAACATTTTTTAACATTTTTTAACATTTTTTATTTTATTATGAGTTTAATTTGTTTTAATTAATTGTGTTATTCCTGAATTAATTTATTTGTTCTTTTATTTCTTCTTGATTGACGATAATGTGATTTGCCGCATTCATTACAAATATATCTAATATTTGTCTTTTTAGTTGTTTTTGTTTTTCTTTTAAATTTGCTGACAGCAGGTTTTGAATACTTTCCTTTATTTCCAATTCCTCTGCTTTGTCCTCTTAGCTTTGCCCGAGATTTACTTCCTCTTGTTAAAGTTCCTCTTTTGGAACCTGTTCCTACTATTTTGATTTTATGCTCTGTTTTTTTTCTGCAATAAGGACAGTATCTTTTTGTTGTTTTTGGAATCTTCATAATTTGAAAAGAGAAAAAATGCTTTTAAAACTTTCCTGTTTTTGATTGTTGATTTATTGTTTGGAGAGATCTCTTATTTGAGATATTCTTAATAGTAGAATCATTCATCTTCAAATTTGTAGATTATTCTGGACTTTTGATTATCCTTTTCAGATAAATATGGTCCAGACAGGAATCGAACCTGCTATCTCTTCCACGTCAAGGAAACGTCATGCCAATAGACCACTGGACCTAGTATTAATTCTTCTTCAAAATATTTAAATATGATTGTTGATTGTTTCTTATAATTAAAATGTGGTTTATTTATTTACCTTGCTTTTTATTCGGAGCATACTTTCTAAACTCTTTTTTTAGTTTTCTAGACTTATCTTTTATAAATTTTTTTGATATTTGGATAATTCTTGCAGGAGGAATATTCCTATTATTTATAGCAGTTCTTGCATATAAGATAAAATTGTCTTATGGAGTTCCTTATCTTCTTTTAGGTTTATATTTTATTAATAACACTTTTAATTTTATAAAAATTCCCGATTATTTTTATAATTGGGCTGTTCTTTTAGGAGGAATATTCTTTTTTTTAGGAATTTTTATCCTTTCAAGATTTAAAAAGAACGCACTTGGTTGATTAGTTTTCAATAACTTTAAAAATAATGCTTGCTATATTTAATTATGTTTTTAAAAAAAACTCCTTTAGAATATGTTCCTATTAAACCTAAAAAAATGAATCATCTTATTTTTTTTGCTTATTTGATTCTTGGAGCTTATTTTGTGAATTTTCATTTTGAATTTTTTGAAATTCCTGAGATAATTGCTGATGTGAATTCATGGATAATTCTTGCAGGAGGAGTTTTTATGTTATTTGGAGCATTGAATTATTTTAATTTAAAAAAGAGATAGACCGGGAACTTAAATTTTTTTGAGAGAAGATATTCCATAAAACTTTTTATATATTCTATTAATCTCAAAGTTATTCTATTAATAATTTTTAATAATTCTTAGTAACTAACTTATTAAGTAACTTACTTATTAAGAAACATTTATATATTAGATTTTTTATTCTCTATATAGGATTATAACTTAAAGAGGGAAATTTATGAAAAAATATTTGCTTCTCATAGAAGAAGAAAAACTTTGGGAAAAATTTAAAGAGGTTATTGATAAGGATATTAATACAGAAATTATTGAATTAATAAAAAAGAAAATTAATTCAGGAGGAAAAAAAAGTGAGAAATAAATATTTCATTAAATTTAAATCTGCTCAGGCAACTATTTTTATTATAATTGCTATAATTCTTATTGCAGGAATTATTTCTTTTTTAGTTCTTAGAGAATCTCCTTCTACTGATGAAATTCCTTCTAGTTTAGAGCCTGCTTATAATAATTTTCTTTATTGTTTAGAAGAGGAAACAAAAATAGGAATTGATATTTTAGAGAGTCAAGCAGGATATATAGAATTACCAGAATTTGAAAAAGGTTCTTCTCATATGCCTTTTTCTTCTCAATTAAATTTTTTAGGAACTCCTATTCCTTATTGGTATTATGTTTCTGGAAATAACATTCAAAGAGAACAGATTCCAACTGAAAGAGAAATGGAAATTCAATTAGAAAATTTTATTGAAGAAAAAATCTATGATTGTGAATTTGAAGAATATTATGAGCAAGGTTTTAAAATTTTATTAGAAGAGAGTAAAGCAAATGTGAATATAAAAAGAGATCAGGTTGAAGTTAATTTGGATATGGATATGATTATTGAGAAAGGAGAAGAAAGAGCTTTAATAGACAGTTCTAAAGTCACAATCAAATCTGAATTAGGAAACTTATTTGATTCTGCTAGAAAAGTTTATGATAAAGAGCAAAAAGAATTGTTTTTAGAAAATTATGGTGTTGATATTTTGAGATTGTATGCTCCTGTAGATGGAGTTGAACTAACTTGCTCTCCTTTGATGTGGAATGCAGATGAAATTTTTGATGAACTTGAAGAGGCTATTCAATATAATACTCTTGCTTTAAGAACTAAAGGAGGAGATTATTCTTTAAAAAATGAAGAGAATAAATATTTCGTCCTGGATATTGATGAAAATGTGAGATTTTTCAATTTTAGAAATTGGACTAATAGTTTTGAAGTTAATCCTACTGAAGGAGGTCCGATTATGATTGCAGAACCAATAGGCAATCAACCAGGATTGGGAATATTAGGTTTTTGTTATGTTCCTTATCATTTTGTTTATGATATAAAATATCCTGTTTTAATTCAGATATACTCAGAAAAAACTTCAGAAATCTTTCAGTTTCCTGTAGGAGTTGTTATTCAGGGAAATCAACCAAGAGATGCTTTAGATTTTACTGCTTCTGAATTTGAAACTATTGAACTTTGTAAGCATAAAAATACAGAAGTGACTGTTAATACTTATGATGTAAATTTAAATTCTATTGAGTCTGATGTCTCTTATGAATGTCTTGGAGCAACATGCGAAATTGGAAAAACAGATTTAGGAAGTTTAACTGCATTATTTCCTCAATGTGTCAATGGATATATTCTTGTAAACTCAGAAGGATTTGTGCCAGCAAAATATCTTTATTCAACAGTTAGTGGAGGAGAAGTTGATATTATCTTAGACAGACTTTACAATTTGAGTGTTAATCTAAGAATAGATAATAAAAATTCTAATGAAAGGGCGATAATTTCTTTTATTTCTGATAGAAATTCTAATACAATAGTTTATCCTGAACAAAGAAATATTGAGTTAAGTGAAGGGCAGTATGAAATTAAAGTTTATATTTATGAAAATTCTTCAATAAAATTAGAAGAAACTGTTTATGAAAAATGCATTGAAACTCCTAAAAGTGGTTTAGGAGGAATGTTTGGTTTAACAGAAGAAAAATGTTTTGAAATGAAAATTCCTGAACAGATAATTTCAAATGCTCTTACAGGAGGAGGAAAACAAAATTATTACATTTTAGAATCTGAATTAAAAAATTCAGATATTATTGAAATAAATTCAGAAAGTCTTCCAAAACCTCAAAAAATTGAAGATTTACATAACAATTATCTGTTGTTTGAAAATAAAAATTTAGATATTGAATTTAAATGAAAATAAATAAAAAGGAGGAAAAATGAAAAAGAAAACTTTAGAAAAAATCCAGAAAATAATATGGATTTTAGGTTTTGTAGCAGTTGCTCTTTTAATTTATGGTATAATAAGAGCTTTAATGGCATAAAATGAAAACAGGAGATAAATTAGCTGTACTTTCGCAAGGAATAAATGTTTTAATATTTATTTATTTCGCAATAATTTTATTAAAAATTAATTCACTAGATGTTATAGGTTTGTCCATAAGTGCTTTTGGAATTTTTATGTCTTTAATGGCTAATATAATATCCGCATTAGGAAGATGAACAAAAAAAATTTAATAATTTTGGAAATGTTTTGTTTAATAGGAATTTTATCAATAGCAACTATTTCAGCAGCATATCTGCGCTCTAATGCTGCTTATACTTCAAGTGCTAATTTCGATTATGGTTTTGGATATTCAGGACAGTGGCAGGCTGATAGAAATATGTGCGAAGCTGGACAAGATTTTGTTATCCAGATTGCTCCTTTTGGATGTGAACCTGCTGTAGTTCGAAGTGATTTGCTTGAAGAGCAGAACGCTCGTGTTTTTTGTCAGTTAGCTGCAACAAAAATAAATCCTTTAATAAAAGTTGATGCAATTGAAAGCATATCTTTTTCAGGAAAATATCCAAAAGAAATTTCAGGTATTGGTTTTCATCCTGCAAAAGCTGCTTTAGGAGTTAATGGAGATTTAAATTCTCCTATTTTAAGTAATATTGGTTATATTGTTATAGTTTTAAAACAGCAGCCAAAAGAATCTGAAATGCCAGATTATGTTTCAGGAAATTTAACAGCTACAATAAAATATGATATAAAAAATGCCTATGGAATTGGAAAAGCAACATTTTATCTTCCTGAAATAAATGATGCAGAATGGGAATCTAAAAAGAACCAATATAGTTTTTGGAAAGGAAAAGGTTATTTAAAAGCAGAGGGTATTGAGGCTAATGGAGCATCAATTTCAATTCATGATGGAACACTAAGAAGAATATCCTTAGTTAGTTTAGAAAAAGGAAAAACTTCTAATAAAATTTATTTGCCTGGTTTTGATTGTTTAGCTGGACTTCAGTTGAGATTAGATGGATTAGAAGCTCCTGATACAAGAGCTAAATTAGATGTTAATGGAGAAATAGTTGAAGTTGCAGAAAGTGAGGAATTTTTAGAGGGAAGATGCAGAGTGATTAACATTGATAAAAGCGGACTTGTTGAAAGTGTTGAAATAAAATGCAGAGAAGATAAATCAGGAATTTTTGGTGGAAAAAGTTTTGATTTGAGCATTAGTCCGAAA
>CAZOOJ010000004.1:0-4208 GCA_964581415.1 Candidatus Woesearchaeota archaeon | reverse complement strand
CTGTTAAAATTACAATTTTTATCGACGCTGACTAAAAAGCATTAAAAAAGTTGGGTGTTAAAAATAGTTAAGGTTAAACTCTGCAAAAATGAGCAGTTAAGTGCTTTCAAAACCCAAAATCTGTTTATCTATGATAAGTGGTGGAATGATATTTTCCAAAAGAATCGAACTTCTCACTTAGAGTAAAAAGATTATTTTTTAAAATCAATAAAATTTTTAATGATTTCTTTGTTAATTAAGTATAGATAAAATGAATCAACAAAAAAGCTGGAATGAAATTGCAGAAGAATGGAAAAGATTCAGAGAAGAACCTAGAAAAGAAGTTGTGAATTTTTTAAAAAAACAAAAAGGAAAAATTCTTGATTTAGGTTCTGGAAGCGGTAGACATCTAATAAGTATTAAGGAAAGTGAAATGTATCTTGTTGATTTTTCTGAAAAAATGTTGAATTTTGCGAAAAAAAAAGCTAAACAGAAAAAAATTAAAGCTAAATTTTTTATTTCATCTTTGATTAAACTTCCTTTTGAAAATAATTTTTTTGATTCTGCTATTTTTATTTCCTCTCTGCATTGTATTAAAGGAGAAAAGAATAGAGAAAAATCTGTTAAAGAATTATTTAGAGTTTTAAAATTCAATTCAGAAGCTTTAATTTCTGTTTGGAACAAAAATTTAAAAAAATTTAAAAATTCTCCAAAAGAAAAAATTGTAAAATGGAGAAATAAAGGAGATAGATACTACTATCTGTTTAATGAAGAAGAAATTTATGATTTATTTAAAAGAAAAGGATTTAAAATTAAGAAAAAAATTGAAAAAGAGCCGAATATAATATTTGTTGTTAAAAAAATTAAAATCTAAATTTCAATTTCCTTGTATTTTTCTTCTAATCTTTCTTATTCTTTTAATTTAGTAATCTCTTTAATTCTTTTTTATCAGAATAAATTATTTAAAAATTATCTTTTTCTTAGAATCTTGAGCATATCAAAAAAACTCTTTTTTTTAAAATCAGTAATCTTTTTGTTTTCTAAATCAATATTTATTTTTATTATTCCTAATCCAGAAATAAAAACAGTTCCAATAATAAAATTTTTTTCATTTAATTTTTGTAAAGAAAAAAGAATTTTCTGAATCTCTTTTTTTATATTTTCTTTTTTTATTTTATTCCAAATAATCTTTTCAATTTCTTCAAAATCAAAATTCAGATTTTCATTTAATCTATTTGGAATACTATTATCTAAATTTTCTAATGGAGTAATTTTCAAATTATCTTCTAATTGAAAACTTAAAATTTTCTTTTCTGAAGGAATAAAAAAATCAAAATGTTGCTGATTATCTTCTCCTTGTTTATCAATTGAAAAAAATCCTGAACAAAGAAAAGCATCTGAATTCTCTTTAATAAAATTCCTAAATTCTTCAGAATTTTTTAATTTTTCAAAATAAAATTGAAAATTCATTTTTCAAAACTCAAATCCTCTTAGTTTCTTTATTCTGTTTTCTGTTGAAGGGTGAGTGCTTAACAAATTTACAAGTCCAGATTTCTTAAAAGGATTAATAATAAACAAGCTTGAAGTTGAGGATTTAGAATCTGCTTTTAAAGGTTTTATCTGATTTCCTTTTTCTAATTTTTCAAGAGCATCAGCCAAAAGCTTACTCTTTTCTAATAATCTGGCTCCTGATTCATCAGCAAGATATTCTCTGCTTCTGCTTATACTCAATTGAATTAACATAGCAATTATTGGAGTAACTATTGCTAAAATTAATAATTCAGCAAAAGAATTATTTTTATCATCTCCATATCCTCCAAAGATTGCAGAAAATCTCGCAATCATAGTAATATAAGAAATTATTCCTGCAATTGAAACAGCTATTGTTTGAATTAAAGTATTCCTATTTTTTATATTGCTTAATTCATATGAGAGAACTCCTTTTAATTCCTTTTCATCTAATAGATTCATAATTTCCTGAGTAACTGCGATTGCTGAATGTTTTGGATTTCTTCCTGTTGCAAAAGCATTTGGATTTTCTGTAGGAAGAATATAAATTTTAGGTTTGGATATTTTTGCTTTTTTTGAAATTTCCTCAACTCTATCATGAATATTTTTAAATTGCTTTTTTGAAGCAGGCTGTGCTTTATAAATTCTCAAGACAATTTTATCAGAAAACCAATAAGAATCAAAATTTATTGTAAGTGATATAACCAAAGCAATTATCAATCCTCCTTCTCCAAAAAAAGAGCCAATCCATAATAACAGAGCTGTTAAAATTCCTAACAATAAAACTGTCTTAAATTGATTTTTTATCATAATTAAAAGAAAATAAAATGATATTTAAGAATTTTGGTTAATCTTGTTTATTAAATATAATATGTCTCTTTAATCTTCTAATTTAAAGTATCTGGTTCAATTATTTATTTTAATAACTTCTTCATTCTGGGCCATTAACAATTCCTTAACAAATTCAGATTTTAATGCAAATTCCAACATTTTTTAAAAGTTTTAATAAGAATTTATTCTCTGTTTTCAATCTCTCTTTTCAATTTTTCAGCAAAATTATCAACTTCTATGTTATAATCTACTTTTCCTTTTTTACGAACTGAGATAGTTTTATTTTTTTCTTCTTTATCTCCTGCAATTAGAATTAAAGGAATTTTTAATAATTCAGCATCTTTAACTTTTGATGAGACTGTCGTATTCCTGAAATCAGCATCGATTCTTAATTCAGGAATTTTCTCTTTAAGTTTTTTAATAATTTCACAGACATAATTTTTATTTCTTTCAGTAAAACTTAAGATTTTCACTTGTATCGGAGCTAACCAGATTGGTAATCTTCCTTTGTAATGCTCTAATAAAATTCCAATAAATCTTTCGAAACTTCCATAAATAGCCCGATGAATCATGATTGGTCTTTTTCTTTTATTTTCTTTGTCACTATATTCTAATTTGAATCTTTCAGGCATTGAAAAATCAATCTGTATAGTTCCACACTGCCAAGTTCTTCCTAGAGAATCTTTTAAATGATAATCAATTTTTGGGCCATAAAAAGCTCCGTCTCCTTCATTAATTTTGTAATTAATCTTTCTTTTATCTAAAACTTTTTTTAATGCTTCTTCACTCTTGTTCCATTCTTTATCACTTCCTATTCTTTTTTCAGGACGAGTTGATAACTCTAATTTATATTCAAAGCCGAATTTAGAATAAAGAATATCAACTAAATCCATTATTGCAAAAATTTCCTGTTCAAGTTGCTTTTCTGTGCAAAATACATGGGCATCATCTTGTGTGAATTGAATTACTCTAAAGAGTCCTCCTAAAACTCCTGAAAGTTCCTGTCTGTGAACAATTCCAAGTTCTCCGACTTTCAAGGGCAAATCTCTATAACTCTTTGGACGATTTTTATAAATTAACATTCCTCCAGGACAATTCATTGGTTTTACAGCAAATTGCCTTTTTTCATATTCTGTTAAAAAAATATTGTCTCTATATTTTTCCCAGTGTCCTGAAATCTGCCAAAGCTTTTTGTCTAGAATCTGCGGTGTTTTTATTTCTTGATAATTTGCCTTTTTATGCTCTTTCCTCCAAAATTTAATAAGTTCATTAAAAATTATCAATCCATTATTATGCCAAAAAACCATTCCAGGTGCTGTTTCATTAAAAGAAAACAAATCCATCTGCTGTCCTATAATTCTATGGTCATTTTCCTTCAGTTTTGAACTATCTAACTTTGTTTTTGAAATCTCTCTTAAAAGTTGCTCGTAATCATATTTCCCATCTTTTCCTTCATCTTCATCAATTCTAATCTCTCTTGCTAATTCAGAAAGAGGATGTCCTTTTACTTTCATCTCAAATTCCTTGTAATATCCAAATGGAGCTCTAAAAATTCTGAAATTCTTTATTTTTTTTAATTCTTTTTCTATTTCTTTCAAAATTATGACAGCAGTTTCAGGATTTGCGAGTTCTTTAGAAAGATGAGCATAAGGATATAAAACTATATTATCAGCTTTAACTTGTTCTGCAATCTCTTTAATATTTTCTACAACTCTTTCAACAATTTTTTCTTTGTTTTCGTCATGCTTTTCAACAGCGCTCATAATAACTAATGGTTCTTTAACTTTCGTTATCTTTTTTTCTTTTTCAGAGAGAGTTTCAACTTTTTTTAAAGCTTTCTTTAATGGTTTAAAATTTAAATAATCACAGTGTAATGAAAGTATTTTCAT
>CAZOOJ010000003.1:0-29370 GCA_964581415.1 Candidatus Woesearchaeota archaeon | reverse complement strand
TCCCATTCTCCTCATTCGTCAGCAAATAACTCAAAAAAGATTTTGTAATAATCAAATCCTCTTCTGTGTTAAAATCTATTTTTTTATCTAATTTTAATTCTTTCTTAGCTGTTTCATTTAATCCTGTTATAGATAAAGTAGCAAATAAAATAACAATTATAACTACTGTTGCAATAATCCAAGTCATTGTCTCAGCAACTTGCCCTTTATCTGACATTTTTTTCAGTTTTTCTCACAATTGATAAAATTTTAATTAAATATTCCTGATTATTATCATCTAAAATATAAAAACTTCTTTTAAGACAAAAAGGAAAATTTTTTTCATTTTTCCAACAATAATCTTTTAATTCGAAATTTCCAGCAGAAGATTTTAATATCCAAGAGTGTGAATTAATTTCTTTGTTAATATCAAAATGAGAATAATGAATTTCAACATAATACTGATCATCTTTCCATCCTTCAAAATCTTCAACATTAAAATTTAAATTGCAGATTTCTAATAAATTATTATTCTCTAACTTATTCCATCTTTCGGAATTTAATTTTCCTCCTTTAGAAATACAACTCGCAATTTTATCAATAAGAATATCTGCTTCAACTTCCCGAACATTATAAGGCTGTCCATAAAAAAGAAATGTTATATAAACAATTGCTGCAGTTACTATAAACAAAATTGCAAACCAATATACTGAAATTATTTTATCTGCTTTTTTATTCATTATATTTATCCATTATTAAAATAAATTTATTTTCTTTTCCATAAAAATACTCTATCTCTATATCATTAAAAAAAGAATAAGAATATCCTTTTCCTTCTTTAAATTTTACTGTAACAATGTTTTCATCAATCTTTACAATATTTTTTTTATCAAAATTTTCTTCTAATTTCTCAATTCCTTCTGACATATCGAGTTTTATTTGCATTGCAGGTTCAGCAGAATCTATAAGCAAAGCGATTTGTTTTGCATATTTTTCCTCTAAAATCGCAACAGAACTCATTCTTGAAAATAAAAATAAAATAATAATTGTAAAAAAAACTAAATTAAGAACAATGAATATTATATTCTCAATAAGAATATTTCCTCTTTTTCTAAATTCAATCATAAAGAGAATTAGAATAAAGAATTAATAAAATTATTGGAATTTTGTAATTAGGCTTTTGTAAGAAATTCTCCGCATTTGAAATCTTGAATATCTTCCTGTTTGATAAGAGTAATTGGAATAAATAAATAATCCTTGGATTTCTCTTCTGTTGCAATATTCTCTAAACCAAAAAAGTTTTTAAGGTTTTCAACATTTTCAGAATGCCACTTCTTAAGTATTCCAAGAACTCCTTTTTTCGCAATTCCTGTTAATATAACATATTCACTATTAAAGTTAATTTCATTATTCAGATATTCCTTATTGAATAAATCATTGATTGTTGTCCTATTAGCATCATACAGATATTTCAAATAAGTTTTTGATTCTATTTTCTTTTTTGATAAATAATCAGCATAAAAATCCTCATAAGAAATTTTATTAAGACCCTTATTTTTAATTTCTTCACTAAATTTTATTTTTGAACAAATAGCACAAGCTTTATTTCCTACAATTGATACTCCAATATTAAATCCAATATAATCCACTTTGCCCTCACCAAACATCCACCAGCAGTCAGCCATTTCATCTGCAATTATTTCCATAATTTTATTTCTTGCTTCATTTTCGTTTCTTAAATCAACTTCTTTTTTAACATCATAAAAACCTTCGCAATTCTCTCCTCCTGAAATACAAACATAAGTTGTCTTGCAGTCCAGACTTCCCACTAAACTGGATTTGCTTTTCATAATAACAGAATTATGGCAGATTTCTTTGTTTGTTACTTTTCCTAAATCTAATCTAAAAATAAAAAACAAGATTATTGCAAAACTTGTAATTAAAACTATAATAATAACTATCTGTTGTGTTGTTAGTTCTCCTTTTTTATTTTCTGATTTCATCCTATAACTCCAAATTCTTTAAGCATAAAATATAATCCTGCTAAAACTACTCCAAAAAAAACAATCCATATTAAATATTTTATTAAACTATCTAAATTCATTTTTTAAGTGTTATTTTATTATCATTTATCATTAAAGTATAAGGTGTTTTCTCTATAAAGATATAAAAATTTCCATTATTCTCAACTTCAATTTTTTGAGGTAATTCTCTGCAAACACCCTTTTTCTCACAATCTTCTTTTAGATTTTCTAAATTAATAATCTCGGGCCAAAACTTATTTCCTTTGCAAAAACACAAACAATTTTCCCAATCATAACATTTTGAGGGTTTTTCTTCTTCAACAAACCAACTAATAATTCTCCATGGATTTCCCGGATTATAAATTACAACTTCATCACTTTCTGCATTTATCTCATTAATTAAATGTTCTAAAGAGGCTTCTGCTTGCTCTAACTCTTTATTTTGTGAAGAATTATAGTAAAGTTTTGCTAAAAAACCCACTAAAAAAATTAAGCAAATAACAGCAATAACTATTTTCAAAGTTTCTTCAGCTAATAAAAAACCTCTTTTATTTTTCATTTTATTTTAACAAATACAAAAATTCTCTTGTAAAATTTCCTAAATTTTTAAAAAAAGAAAAAATATTATCCTTAAAAAAAAGAGATACTCCTAAAATCACTGCAACAAATACCAAAATTCCAATTATTATTTTTATCAGATTATTTATTGTTAATTCCATCAGCCTATTCTAAATAAATTTTTAATTTGTTCTATTAGACTTATTCCTTTTGATTTAAGTAAGAATAATGCAATCATAAGAATAACTAAAATAGAAATTGCTATTAAAATCCAAGGAAGATATTCAGTGATTATTCCCCTTTTTCCAATTATCTTCTTCATAAATAAAATTAGAATAAAGAATTAATAAATGTTTAGTTAAAAAAACATTCTTTTGTATATAATCAGATTTAAGTGCGAAATTAGATATAAATCTCTCTATATCAACCCTCCCAAAACAATAGAAGTTAAAATAAACAGTGCTATAATTGCAAAAAATGCTGTTAAAGAATAAAGAGAAATACTTCTTGTAAGATTTCTTCCTGTTTTAGAAGTTTTTTCAAGTTTATCTTCTCCAGAATCAATAGTAACCAAAGTTCTTGTTAAAATAAAAACTATTTGAATAAGATAAATTCCCACAATTATCTGAAGATAATAAGGAGGAATCATATCAACTAAATTAAAAATCTCTAAAATTGTTCCTAAATTACCCACAAGAGATGTTTCAGTGCCTTGAAATTCAGCTAAATTTAAACTATTTAAAATTGCAGTAATCATTGCTGCTAAACCTACTACTATTCCTGAAAGCAAAGGAGCAAGAAAAGTCATGTTGCTTTTCATATCTGAAATAATCTCTGCTAACAAATCTTGAAGTCTATTTGTAATATTGTTTATATTTTTAATATATCCTGAAATACTCATAAGACTAATCGCAGCAACATTCAAACCTTTTTTTGAGGACTCTATAAGAATTTTCATGCTCGTAGCAATCAAACTAGAAGGATAATAATTTATAGCACCTCTTCTTGGATTAAAAATAGCTTTCTCAACATCCATACCCATTCTCTGAATATTGTAGTTGACTCTTCTGAAAAAATCTTCTGTTCTTAAACCTTTTGAAGATTCTGCAACTTTTCCAAAAGAAAGTTCAGGAGGAATTCCATTTTGAATTCTATTACCAAGCTGAAATAGAGAATTGTTAAATTCTTTCTCAAGTTGTTTTGTATTTTCTCTTTCTTTTATTAATTCTTTAGTTTTATTTTTATAAGAAACTGAAAAAAATAAAGCCAAACTCAGAGGAATAAAAATACTGAAAAAAAGAGCTCCCACTCCAAAAGGTCCTGCAAATCCTGTTGTAGCTTCTTTAAAATCAAGAATTTTAGCATTTCCAAAAAATCCTAAGCCTATTTCAGAAAAAGAATAATCTTTTTGAAGTCCTAAATAATCTGGAAGAGGTGTAAACTGAAAAATTAGAGGCAACAAACCAATTAGAAATAAAGGAAAACATATCAAAAATGCTTTAAGATAATGAGTATTATTTTTATATTTAGAATAAAGAGGATTTCTTTCCAAAAGCTCAGTTTCTCCATAACCTCCAGGTCTCAACACCATAATTTTATCTGTCAAATAAAAAACAAGAAAAGGAATAATAAGATTAAACAGAATTAAAACATGATACCATCTTAATAATCCTCCAAGCATCGCAGAAGCTAAAGGCAATAAAGCTAAACCTAAAGTAGGTAAAACAACTCCAAGCATATAGACATTAGTCAAGGGACTTCTAACAGAATGAGTAAATTTTAACATTTTATCATAAACACCATCTAAAATAACTTGAAGTGATTTTTCTAAAGTAGAAATTCTTCTATTATTATCTGGTTCAAATAAACTAGATTCAATTAAATGGAAAGCTTCAATAAATTCCACAGAATAATCTCTCCATCTCTCTAAATAATTATCCAGACTAGCTTTGATTGTTGAAAATTTTCCTGTGGAAACATCATAAAAAATTTTTTTAAAATCAAGAGACAAAGGATTCTGAAGATTTTCTGAAGCAAAAGCTATTGCTCTTTCAAGATTTGAGGTATGTCTCATATAAATAACTATATACAAAATTGCAGGAACCATCTGTGAAGATGCCTTAAGCCTCCATTTGTTAGCTAATCTTTTTGGATAATCATTTACAAAGTAAAATAAGAATAACGAAAGAATAATCATTAAAAAGAAAAACAAAAAAGGAAAGAATGAAAAACTTCCTTTAATCAAGGCTATTGCAACAGAAAAAAGCAAACCTAAAAGAAAAACACCTAAAAAACTCATAATACTTAAAGTTAAAACCTGCCATGGCTCTACATTAAGATGAGCAATTTCAATAAATCTCTGAATTTTTTTCTCATCTTTTTCAGAAACTTTTAATTTGATTATGTTTCCTAAACTTTTGCATAAGTTCTCATATCTTGAAAATTCTTTTCCAGCTTCAGTCTTGAAATTCTCATACTCCTGACTATAATTAAACTCTCCGGTTTTGGAAACATTAAGTTGCTTATCAATTTTAGCACCGTATCTATTCAAAATATCTTTAGCATCAACTTTTTCCACCATCTTTTTTCAAAGATAAATACAAAAAAGAATTAATAAATCTTTGGAGAATTAAATAAAATTCTTTAAGGAATAAAATTATAAATTAAAAAGCTTATTATTATAATTATTATAAATGAGAATTAAAAGAATGTGTTATTTTTCATTATATTTTCTATTTTCATTAATTCCTTTTTTATTACTTATGAACTATATGAAATTGATTTCTTTTCAGGAATTATGCGATTTTCTGATAAATTATAAAAATCCTTTAAAACTATGGAGTGTCCTGCTAGGAGCCTTTATCTTTTTCATATTGGGAGTAGAATTCATAATCTAGCTTTCTGAAGAAATTTTCTTTTTGACTCATAAAAAAGCTTTAATTAAAAAAGGTATTGATAAAAAAACTTTCAAAAAAAGTATTCCTAATAATCCTCTCGGTCCTTATTTAAAATCTCTTTTTCTTAATCTCCTCATTCAACCATTTCTGCCATTCTGGAAAAACTCTCTTACTTGAAGGAATTCCAATTTCCTTGCTTATTTCACTTGAAATTTTATGGAAAATATGATTAGAAAGTGTATTAAACTCAGATTCAAGAAGATTTAAATTCTTTGTTTTTTCAGCAATATCCACAATTTCTTTTTTTATTTTTGCTCTAAGTAGAATATTATCATAAATAGCGTCCCAGTTTCCAGCCCATCCTCTTACATTTGATGCTATTTCCTTGATTATTTCAGAATCTCCATTAATCAAATCATCACTTGCTTCAAGTTCATCTTTTTCAACATTATAATTTAATAAATCTACAAATCCTTTTTCTCTTAAAGGATCTTCTTTCCAATGTTTTCTAACTTCTGACAATTGCACAAATCTTTTCCATGAATGCAATCCATCAGGAGATTTTATAGGATTAGAAACTCCTATTATGTCTGTAGCTTTAAAAGAAGTTGTAGGAACCTCTAAATCATTAACAACTCTATCAAAAACAGCATATGGAGAAGCACCATGAATAGTTCCAGCAACGACATTAGCTAAAGCTCCGACTCTCATTGCTTCATAAAGTGCCTTTGCTTCTTCACTTCGAATTTCTCCTACAATTAAAGAACTGTCTCCAAGTCTTAAACTGGTTCTTATTCCATCCTCAGCAGAAATTTCTGTTCCTGATTTCAATAAAGCGCTTCTAACTTTCATTCTCAAAATATCATATCCTAATTTTCTCATAGAATCTACAGGCAATTCAAGAGTATCTTCAAGAACAATAATTCTAAATTTGGGAATAATCTCTAACATCAAACTTCCTAGTAAAGATGTTTTTCCAGAACTTCTCGTTCCAGCTATAAGCAGAGTTCTAGAACCATCAATTAAAAAACTCAATAAACCAGCAGTAAAAGGATTAAGCATTTTATTTCTTATGAATAAAGGCAGAGTCCATGGTTCTTCTCTATGTCTTCTTAAAGCATAAGCTAAACCGTTAGGAGACAGAGGTCTTTGAATTATTGAAATTCTAGATCTAATTTTTCCTATGCTAAGTTGAGTATCTAAAATAGGATTTGCTTCATCTAAAGGTCTTCCTGAAATCATTCTAAATTTAGCAGCCCAAGAATCAATATCTTCTTGACTCGGCAAAATATTAGTAGAGCATTCATCATAATCTTGATGTTTCACAAAAACAGGAGTTAAAGGAATCGGTGCATTTAGAGAAATGTCCTGAAGTTTTTTGTCTTGTAATAAAACTTCTATAAGTCCAAAACCAATAGTATTTCTAACTAAAATAGTAGCTAATTGATTAATCTCCTCGTAATCAATATTTATCTTCTTGACTTGAGCTAAATCTCTTAATAAATCTCTAGAGATATTAAAAAAAACTTTTCTTATTCTTTCTGTGTCTGTAAATTCTTCTGCTTTAGGATTATGCTCAATTAAAACATTTCTTGCTAAATTCAAAAGCATATTAAATTCTTCGCTTAAAGAATGTTCTGGAGGATTTAAATGATAGAATAATTTAGATTTATCTTTTTCTCTCAGAATTGTCACCAAAGATTTATCATAATTTTCTTCGGAGATTTCATATTGATCTATAATCTCTGAATTTTCAGGTAAATTTGAAATCAATCGAGTAAAAGTAAAATTAGGAATTATATCTACTTTAAAAAGTTTATAATAAATTTCTCTATCTCCTTTTTTATAATCGTCTAGATAAGGAAGAATTTTTTGAATTAATTTTGTTTCTTCAACTAATTTTAAAATTTCCTTTAAAAGAGTAATATATTTTAATTGGTCTTTTTTACATGAGAATTCTACTTTATCTTTGAGAATATTAGATTCTATAATTATTTTTTTTAATTCAGCATAAGCTGCAATAGGATCTTTTTTTAATAAATAAAGGAAAGAGAACATCTGATTATATCTGCTTGGAAAATAAGAAGGACAGTTCAGTATTAATTTTTCTTGAAGAAGAATTTTTTCTGATTTTATGAGATAAGAGTAAAGGGAGGCTATTTCTAAAAGAAGAGATGTTTCTTCCAAATCATAATTATAATTTTTTTGCTGAACAAAAACAATTCTGGAAACATTAGGATTTTGCATAAGAATATCAATTGTTCTTTCCATAATATCAGGATAATCAGATAAACTAGGAACATAAGGTGCTCCCAAATAGTTTATATAAAGGACATCTTCTCCTCCTTCTCTTTGAACTTCATAAGAATAAAGAGGAGTCTCTTTTTTAAATTCCATAAATTAAAAAAGGAGAAATAGTTTAAATTGTTTTGGATAACTTAATATATCATAACAATTTTAAACCCTTTTAACTTAGAGAAATTATGGGAGAAGAGGAATACGAAGATTATCAAAATCAGATTTTTAGTAGTATTAATTCACAAATGAAAGATTTGGAAGAAAAACAAAAAAATCTTAAAAATCGACTTCTTTTATTAGGAGAAAATCTTTTAGAAATTAAAGAAAAAAATGATGAAAGGATTACAGAAATAAAAAAAGAGCTTGAAATATTAAAGAACAATATGGAAAGGTTAATTTCTTTTTTAGAAATGGCCTCAGAAGACATGTCCAAATTTGCTAGAAAAGAAGATGTAGAACTTTTAGCAAAACAAGCAAGAATGTTCCAACCACTAAATAAGAATTTATAAAAAAGATAATCTAAGTTTATAAAAAATAATCTAAGTTGAAATAAATAAAAATGGGAATTTTAGAAGAGATAATAAAAATGCAAAATGAAGGAAGAGAAGATGAAGAAATAGCAAGCGAATTAAAACAAAGAGGAATTTCTCCAAAACAGATAGAAGATAGTCTTAATCAAGCAAGAATAAAAAATGCTGTTTCAAAAGAAAATGAAGAATATCCCCCAAATCCTCAGCAATATTCACCAACAGCACCTCCCAAACCTTCAACTCAAGAAATTTCTGAAAATGAAGAAGGATATGAACAAAATAATCCATATGGACAAGAAGGTTATGAACAGGAATCTGGACAACAGGGATATTATCCGCAGGAAGGTTATGAACAGAGATATCAAACAGATAATACAGATACTATTATTGAAATATCAGAACAGGTATTTTCTGAAAAAATAAAAAAAACAAGAAAACAATTAGATGAATTAAATGAATTTAAGATTCTATTTCAAACAAAGGTGGAAAATTCATTAAACAGATTAAAAAAAATAGAAGATATCCTTGACAAACTACAGATGGCTATACTTGAAAAAGTTGGTTCTTATGGTAAAAATTTAGAAGAGATAAAAAAAGAAATGTCAATGATGCAGGATTCATTTAGGAAAGTTGTTGAAAAACCTTCTATTTCTCATACAAAACATAAAAAAACTTCCACATCCAAAAAAAAGAAGCCTGCTACAAAAAAGAAAACTTCTAAAAAGAAATAAAATATAAAAGAATTAAAAAAATTAAAATCAGTTCAGAATATTCTCCTTAATTTATTATTTTTATTATCTTCTAAAAATAATTATCTGATTTAACTAGATAATTTTATATTATTAATTAGATAACTCATTAAGTACTTTTGTTAAATAATAAAATTAGTCATCCTCATTAAGAAGCCTCATTATTTTTGATGAAGGAGCATCATTTTTAGGTTTAGAGGTTCCAACAATAACTCCTATAACAATCAAAATTATTATCAGATAAACTATTAAAGTAACTGTCTGATATGATAAATTTCCTGCAGTCCAATTTAAAAAACCAAAACTTTTATTTAATATTATTAATAAAATTATGCCTCCAATTCCTAAAAAAACATAATCTCCCCAAACTTTTTGAGGCATAAAAAATCCTAGAAGAATTATCACAATTAAAATAACAGCCAAACCAACACCCAATCTAGGAAAAACTTCTGAAAAAAATTGAGGAACAAAATTAAACTGCAAGGACATTAAAGCAATTACAAAAGATAAAATTGCATTTATTGCGTTGTTAGGTTTTGTTTTATCTCCAGTAGAAAAAAGTTTCAGTCTTGACAGAATTCCAAAAACTAAAGCAAAAATTAAAAGAAAAGGAAGAACATAACTAAAAAAACCCATTTGCTCCCATTGTGAAAGCATATTTCCTATAGGACCTCCTTCAAAATAAGAATAATATGTTAAAAATAAATTCTCTATCATCAATTATAAAATAAATAACAATTTAAATATGTTTTGATGATTTAAGAATTCTCAACCAATAAAATTTTATATAAAAATTCTTTATGATTATCAAGACTCTAAAGTCTATTAGGAATAATTCATTTCAATAAAATAGATTTCTAAAAAAGATACATACTATCTAAAAAACAATAATAATCATCTGTTTTAGCTGGTTTTTTTCAAAACAATTGCTAAAGCAAGAGCAATAATTACAATAAAGATTATATTTGTCCAGAGACTTCCGCTCCAATTTTGTTCAAAGAGATATTTAAAGATTGTGCTTTCAACTCCTATTATATAAAAAACAGCGATAACTACAGCAATTCCTCCAACTACCCACAAGAGCCATTTCATCCATTTTTCAGTATCAAAACCTTCTTTTCCTGAAATAAAACCCCAGAGTAACAAAACAACAAAAACAATTACAATTGCTATTGTCATAAACAGAATTAAATCTTCAACAATAAGTTTTGGCTTTATAGCTGCTGTAAAGATTAATCCAATAACAAAAGCTAAAAGAGCATTTAATTGCTTTTTATTATCACCTAAAAGTTTTGTTTTTTCAAGAATAGCAAAAACTAAAAAAAACATCAATAAGAAAGGATAAACAAAGTTAGTTAAAATTTCGTGTTGTAATATTGTCTCCATTCTATATTAAATTTTCAGAAATTTCCTCAATTTCTGAATCAGGACTTGGCAATGCAGATTTATTTATTATGAAAATATCACTTATAGCTTTCACAAACTGATGTGGAATTATAACTCCTTTCGCACCTCCTATAAGAGAAATTATATTTCCTCCAACTTTGATTCTCCAGCCAGAGATTTTATTTTCTTGTAAATTAGCCTCTTCAACTTCTCCAAAAAAATCTCCAGAATCTGTATAAACTTTAGTTCCCATAACTTCTGTTAATTTTTTAATTCTCATTAACAAAAGAATGTAATATTTTATTTAAATAATTTTCCATATTAAAAGCTATGTTTAAAAAGCCATAATTTTAACTATTTTTCAAGAAAGTCTTTTTTTCTCACAGTAAATTTCCTTTTTATTCCTAATTTACTAATTTCTGAATTTAATTTTGCTTCTAAGATTATCTTTAAATTTTATTTGAATTATATGAAAAACAGTTTCAGTATTACTTCTTTTAGAAAAGCACCATTGTTTCAGAAATAATTAAAATCATTAATTTATGAGACTATTTAGTTAGTATATAACAAACTTTATAAAAAATTCAAACCTAAATTCAATATGATAAATAAAAAAGAAATAATAGCAATATTAATAACAACACTAATAATTGGATTTTCAATAACTTTAATAAAATCTTTTGAAATTTTTCTTTATGTTTGTCTTTCAATTTTTTTAATAATTTTAATTAATATCGCAGTAAAAAAAATAACTTCTTTTTATCTTGATTCAGAAATTGAGATAAGTCTTTGGGAAATTAAGAGAGCTGGTTTGTTTCATTTTATTAACATTCTTCCTACAACATCAAGTCATCCTTCAAGTAAACTAAAAAAATCTTTTCCAGCAGGAGCATTTTTTCCTTTGATATCAAAAATATTTCTTTTTCCATTTAATAATTTTGTTTGGATGGCTTCTTTGATTTTTGAAGTAAAGCCAAAAGTTTATAGGGCTGCAAAAAGATATGGGCTATATAAATTCTCAGAAATGACTGAGTACCATATTGGTTTAATAGCTGCTTCAGGAATTGCTGTAAATATTTTATTAGGAATAATAGGTTATCTAATAAACTTTCCTTTATTTGCAAAACTCAATATCTATTATGCTCTTTTCAATCTTATTCCTATCTCAGAATTAGATGGAAATAAAATCTTTTTTGGAAGTTTTGTTTTATGGTGTTTTCTAGCGTCAATAGTCTTATTGGGAATGTTGTGTATTCTTTTTATTATATAAACAAAAAATTTAATAAGAATTTAAAATATTTATATACTAATTTATTCTTATTTTAAAATGGAATTCCTTCAGAATATTAATCCAAGAGAATATCAAAAAAAGATTCTTGAAACATGTTTGAAAAAAAATTGTTTGGTTGTGCTTCCAACAGGATTAGGAAAAACATTGATTGCTCTGATGTTGACAATAAAAAGAATGAAACTTTTTCCAAAAGAAAAAATTCTGATATTAGCTCCAACTAAACCTCTAGCTGAACAGCATCTAAATACTTTCAAAAAACATCTTCCAGAATTATTCGGAGATATGCAACTATTTACAGGAAAAGTAAATTCAGAAAAAAGAAGAAAAATATTTGAAACAGCAGACATAATTTTTTCAACACCTCAATGCATTGCAAATGATTTAAGAAAAAAACTTTATAATCTTCAGGAAATCTGTTTATTAATAGAAGATGAAGCTCACAGATGTATAAAAAACTATGATTATAATTATATTGTTCAAAAATATAGAGAACAATCAAAACATCAAAGAATTTTAGGACTCACTGCTTCTCCTGGAAGTGATTTTACAAAAATAAAAGAAATTTGTGAAAATTTAGATATAGAAGATGTTGAGATAAGAACAAGAGAAAATGAGGATGTTAAGAAATATCTGCAAAAGCTGGATTTTGAAAAGATTCAGGTGAATTTTCCTTCAGAATTTGAAGAAATTAGACAGATTTTATTGAATTTATTTAATAAATATGTAGATGAATTAAGAAAAAGAAAGGTTCTTTTTGGTTCTTCTTCAAAAATAGAACTTTTAAAACTGCAAAAAAAGATAATTAATAGTTTATCTAAAGGAAACAGAAACTATAGTTATATGTTAGGTTTAAGCGCTTGTGCACAAGCAATAAAAATTCAGCATGCATTAGAGCTCTTAGAAACTCAAACATTAAAAAGTTTTAATAATTATTTGAAAAAATTATTTAAACAAGCTTCAAATCAAGAAAGCAAAGGAGTAATAAAACTTACTGCAAAACCTGAATTTAATCTAGTTTATTCCCAATCTAACGAATTATTAATAAAGAATATAGAGCATCCAAAAATTAAAAAAATTGTTGAGTTGGTTGAAAAGGAAAAAAAGGAAAACAGAGATGTAAAGATTATTATTTTTACACAATTTAGAGAAACAGCTTCTATTCTATCAAAAAAACTTAATGAAATTAAAGGAATAAAATCAAAAATCTTTGTAGGACAGACAAAAAAAGAGAATTCTGGCTTAAGTCAAAAAGAACAAAAGGAAATAATTGAGAAATTCTCTGAAGGAAAAATAAATATTCTTGTCTCTACCTCAATTGGAGAAGAAGGATTAGATATTCCAGAAGTTAATGCAGTAATTTTTTATGAACCAATTCCAAGTGCAATAAGAGCAATACAAAGGGCAGGAAGAACAGCTAGATTAATTCCTGGAAAATTAATTATACTCATAACTAAAAAAACAAGAGATGAAACATTTTATTATGTATCAAGAAACAGAGAGAGAAAAATGCACAAAACAATAAATTCAATTAAAGAAGATTTGAATAATAAAGAAAAAGAAATTCAAAAAAAATTGAAATGAAAATAGAAGAAATAATCTCTTTTGATAAAAATCTTATTCTTCTTTGCAAAGAAGAGTGTTCAAATATAATGAATTATAAAATCACAAGTGCTCATGAATTATATCATGCGCTAAACGAAAATAGAAATGAGAAAACAGTTGAATTAAAGGCAAGAAGATTAGTAAAAAGAAATCCTGAAATTATTGATTTTGTTATTGAATTATTTGATTTAGATAAACCTAAAAAATAGATTAAAATGAATTCGACATTTCCAAACATCTTTGAAAAATCAAAAGAAATTATCAAGAATAAAAAATCAACTTCAAAACCAAAGATAATCATAGATTACAGAGAAAAAAATTGTTTAGTTGCTTCAAAACTTATCAGAGAAGGATTTGAGATTGAATTTCGGGAATTAAAAGTCGCTGATTATATTGTAAAGGATGTCGCAATTGAAAGAAAAACAGTTTCTGACTTTATATCCTCTATGATTAATAAAAGATTGCTGAATCAGTTAGAAGAAATTCAACAATATGAAAATCGATTGTTGATAATAGAAGGAATTTCAGAACAGGAACTTTATGACGATGAAGAAACAGGGATTAATGGAAATGCTATAAGAGGTTTTTTACTCTCAATATTATTAAAATATAAGGTTCCAATAATTTTTACAAAAAATTCAGAAGATACTGCAAAATTCATTTCTGTTCTTTCAAAAAAAGAGTCAAAAGAAATTTCATTAAAAACAAAGAAAAAATCTCTGAATAAAAAAGAACAAATGCAGTTTATTCTTGAAGGTTTTCCAGGAATTGGACCAAAAACAGCAAAAAAACTTCTTCAAGAATTTAGAACAATTAAAAAAATAGTTAATACTCCTTCAGAAGAATTAAAGAAGATTATAGGAAAAAAAGCAGAAATTTTCAGAATTCTTGAAGAGAATTATTGATTTTCTCTCTTAACAAATCTCCTTTACAAAAACTCCAATCAAAAAGTCTGATATTTTTAGACAAACTTTCTAAATGTTTTTTTGTAAATTCATCACAGATATTAACAAGTCCCTCTGCACTCTTTCCGGAAAAATGCTCAAGAGTTTCTTTTTTTATACTCTCAAAATTATAACATAAAAGAGTGTAACCTCCAGAAGAGCAATATTTCTCACATCTCCTTAAATAAAAATCAATTATAGGTTCGTTTTTCATTAAAATAGTTAATATTTATTTTTCTTTTTAAAGAAATATAAATTCTGAAATATATTTTAAACAGAAATTATATAAATATGTCAAAACTGCTATATAGGGTAATTGTTTTTCTCTAAACATCTAGTTTAATCAGAATTTATTAATAAATTGAATTTATTAACAAGAGAGATTTTAATAAGCCCTAATTAAAAGTTACATTAAAATTAAATTTTCATAATTAACTAGATATATCGATTATCTAATTTATGACAAAACACTTAATTTTGAAGAAATTATACTATTTACTCCAAATCATACTCTCCAAGATTTTCATAAATTGGACCTTTCTCTGTTAAAATTGATTTTTTTAATTTAAAATTTCCAATATCAAATTTTGTTTTTGAAATTTTAATCTTTTTTAATTTCTCTAAAAACTTTTTTCTATCACATTTTTTTATTCTTGCAATAGTTAAATGACTCATGAATCTTTTCTCTGGTTCAAAGATATTTTTTAATTTTTCATCAATTTCTTTTTGTAATTTCTCACATTTAGATAAATGCAACCAAACAATACGAACAAAACTCTCAGAAAAAATTCCAATATTATCGATTTCTGCTTGAAATTTATTAAATTTGATTTCTTTTAATTTTTGTTTGACTTTTTCTAATTTTTCTTCATTAATTTCTCCAAGAAATTTTAAAGTTAAATGTAAATTTTCTGGCTCTGTTTTTTTACCAAAGAAGTCAGGCAAACTATTCTGAATTTTTATTATTTTTTTCTGAATTTCTTTAGGAAGGTCTATTGAAATGAAAATTCTCATATTCTGTATATTTTTATTTTATTTTATATCCTTTAGTTTTCAAAATTTTTTTTACACTCTCATCAATTTTTTTAATATCAATTTTTTTGATTTGAATGTCTTTTTCTAATTTCTTATATAATTTATGAAATGTTTTATAAGTTAATTTAAAATCTAAGATGATATTCTCTCCTGAATTAATTAAATCTCTATATTTTTTTCTTTTGTTAAATAAATAAAATAAATTTAATCCTCTCATATTTATTTCATCGCTGATAATTAAACCTTTAAAGTTTTTTAGGCTATCAATAACTTCTTTTGAAACACTGGAAGGTTTGTTTTTCGAATTGAGTTTTTCTCTTACAATCAGATGACTTATCATAATTCCTTTAATTCTATTTTTAAAACAAATTCTAAATAAATCCAAATCTTTCTTCGAAATGTTCTTTTTAGCTTTATTTAAATGTAGATTACTAAACATATCTTTTCCAGGATAATGTTTGCATACTGCAAAAACATTTTTTTGCAATCCTTTAATATAATAATCCAATTTTTTCTGAATTTCTTCTTTAGTTCCAGTAAAAACTCTTCCTCCATAAACTTCATCAGTATATTCTGCAACAGGAGAAAAATTCAGATTAAATCCAATTTTCTTTAAAATTCTGCCTTGTTCAAAACCTATCTGATATGCTTGTTTCTCATCTTTTATTTCAGAAAATTTTGGAAATTTTTTAAAGAATTTAAAAGGATTCCATGCTCCTTCCATATCAGTAGAAACAAAAAGTTTAATTTTAGCATCTTTTTCAAACTTTTTAATAATTTTTTTATAATTGTTTTCAGATTTTTGCCTATCTAAAAAGATTCCTCCAATTCCTTCTTCTATCAATTTAAAAGTTTTGGGAATTTCTGCTCTTATAATAATCATTTGGGCAATTTTCTGTTTTAAATTCAAATTTCTAAAATAAATCTCTTTTTTCATTTTGATTTTAAATCTATATTAACTCGCTCAAAATTTTTGCGCCTAACTTAACTGTAGAATTATCAAATTTTTTATCTTTATCGAAATTAATCTCAACAATATCCACAACTCTTAAATTTCTTATTTTGTTAATTCTTGAAATCAGATAAATAAATTCTCTTGAACTTAAACCTCCAGGTTCTTTATATCCTGTAGCAGGAGCAAAAGCAGGATCAATAACATCTATATCAATAGAAACATAAAGTTCTCTTCCATTAGAAAATTCCATTATAGTATCACAAACATCCTGTAAATTTTCTAGAAGGAAATTCATATGAATATTTCTAATATTATGCTTTTTTAAAAAATCTATCTCATCTTTCCAAAAATTTCTTACTCCTACTAATAAAATATTTTCTGTTGGAAAGCCTAATTCAATTAAAGCTCTTAACCATTCTTCATGTGTTGGACAGTTTTTATCTACAGGCTCCATGCAATCAGCATGCGCATCAAAAATAATTAAGCAGGGTTCTTTATCTAATTTTTTAGTATTTTCAAGAAAAGCTTTTCCTATGGAATAACTAATAGAATGATCTCCTCCTAAAAAGATTGTTTTAAATTTATTTTCAAAGATTTTAGAAGAATTTTTATAAATCAATTCATTGCTTTCTTCTATATTGCTATTATTTAAATGAATCTCCTCTAAATCCAAAAGTTTAGGATCTATAGATTTTCCTTGTTCATTAGAATAGATTTCATTAAGGAATTCTAAAATTTCATTTGGTGTTTTTTCACAGCCTTTTGTTTTTCCTAATCCATTAATTCCTGGAATCTTTACAATAAATGCCATGAAGATAAGATTAAAAAGAAGTTTAAAAGATTATCTTGTTCAGACTTTGGAAAAACTCTATTTTCCTCATAAAATTCTACCTATTAATAATGATTTTCATAGAATTTAATTTCTTAAAAATAAGTTATTAGAAACAATCTATTAAAAAATAACTTGATTTCTATTTATAAGCTCAGTATTAATTAATAACTTAGAAATAAAATAAGATGCTTTCTTTTAAAGAAATTTCAAAAAGCCCTATTTAAAAAATCTTTTATTATTTAGGTATCAAAACAAAAAAACTATTTTTTTCTGTTGCTTTTTTAGCTAATTGTTTAACATCTTCTAATTTAACGTTTCTTATGTTTTTTTCAAAATCATAAAAATCCTCTGCTTTTGAACTTGTTTCATAATAAAGGAGATTTAATAATTGAGTCTGAGAATCTTCCATAGAAATATAATAATTACCAATTAATTGTTCCTTAATTTCTTCTAATTCTTTTTGTTTTAATTTTTCAGAGACATCCTTAAATTCTCTTAGAATTATCTTTTTTACATCTTCGATACTTTCTTTCATAGTTCCGACATATATTAAAGTATAAGCATAATCTTTTGTTATTTCTGATGCTCCTTTTACAGCATAAGCTAAATTTCTTTTTTCTCTTATCTCACTAAATAATCTTGAAGACATTCCTCCAGTCATAATTTCGTTAAGGACTCTCGCAGCATAATTTTTATTATCTTTTGTAGTAGGTATATGATATGCAAAAACAAGATTAGATTGATTTATTCCTGGTTTTTCTTCAATTTTTGAATCGTTTCTCAAATTAAAATTCTGTTTCAAAATTTTCCCCTTCTTATTTTCAAAATTTTTTTTAATAAAATTACAAATTTCCTCAAAATCCGCATCTCCTACAATACACAAAATCATATTATTTGGCTGATAAACCTCTTTAAATTTTTTAAGAAGTTTTTCTCTGTTAAGAGTATTCATTGTTTCATATGTTCCAGCAAGAGGCATTCCAGCAGTTTCAGTATAGAGAAGTTTTTTAGTCCTCTCAAAAGAATAATGAATAGGATTATCCAAATTCATTTTAATTTCTTCAAAAATAACTTTTCTTTCCTTTTCTAATTCTTTTTTATCAAATAAGGGATTTTTTACCATATCGCTTAAAATTTCTAAAGCAATATTAAGGTGTTTAGAGGGTATTTTACACCAATAAGCTGTTAGAATCTCATCAGTAAAGCCATTTAGTTCTCCTCCTTTTTTTTCAATTTCTTTTGCAATTTCTCTGGAATTTCTTTTTTCAGTTCCTTTATAAAGCATGTGTTCAATAAAATGAGAAATTCCTTTTTCATAAACATTCTCATTTATTCCTCCTTGTCTTGCTGCAAACGCGACGCTGACTACAGGAACGTTTCTTTTCTCAAAAAGAATAGTCATTCCATTAATAATTTTCTTATAAAACTTCTGTTTCATAAATCAGAATAAAAAATAAACTATATAAAGATAATCCCTAAAATAAATCTAAAAAATAAGCAGCTATTCCTAAAACAACTAGAATTATAATTACCCAAAACCACCATTTCATATAAAATCTCTTTTTTGGCATAACATTTGAAGATGCTTCTTCTGTTGTTTTTGTTTCTGTTGATGTTGTTTGTGATTGTTCTTCTTGAACCATTTCAAAACCTCCTTTAATTAATTTATTTAGAACATGTATTCTTATAAATTTTTCCAAAAAAGACTAAAACAATTTTTATTTTTTTTCAATAACAAAATATCTTTCTCCCCGAATTTCAAAATCATCTAAAATTTTAAAGTTTTCTTTTAAAAAATCGAAAATCCATTTTCTATTAACTCTGAATTTTTTTCTTTTAATCATACTTTCTGTAGAAAAACTTATTATCATCCTATCTGTTAAATTTGAAATTTCTGAAATCAATTTTTTAGAATAATCTTTTTTTAACATTTCCAAAGAATCTACTGTCTTAAATAAAAAAACAATTCTAGGTTTTTTCTGTTTCTTTATAAGTTTTTTTAGTTTATCTAATTCAAATAAACTAACAGAATAGGCTTTTCCATTTATTTTTTCTTTTTTAAAATAAGAATTCATCAAGCTTGTAAACTGTCCCATACTCTCAATAGCAATATAATTTACTTCATAACCAGCTTTTTTAAAATATTTGTAACTAAATCCATTTATACCTGCACCTAAATCAATAATCCTTAATTTTTTTGGTAATTTTTTTAAAATTTTATTATAAAGTTTTTCATAATATCCGATTCTTTCTCCTGTTGAAAGATGTTTTTTTAAAATTTCCTCTATGCTCTTTTTTTCTAAAATTTTCAGAGATAAAATTTTCTTGCTACTAAATCCAGAAAAAACTTTTCTCAACAAATCTCTTGTTTTTTTAATTTTTTCCTCATCAGCATAAATATTCTTATCAAATTTTTTAAAAGCCATCTCCACATCTTTTTGGGATAATTGTGAAAATTCTTTTTTCTGAATAATTTTTTTTATTAATTCTGATTGATTCATTTTTTGCTGACAAATTTACTATCTTTAAGATAAAATCTAAAAGGTTCAGGCAAATCCTTTTTAATTCCTATTCTAAATGAACTAACAATTTCAAGATTATCTTTATTAATATCTTCCTCAACACCTATTTTTTTATTATTAATCAAATCTTTTTTATGCAATTTCTTATCAATTTTCAAAGCTTTTGTCAGCAAACCTGGACCAGAACAATTAGCAGTGAAGTTCAAAGGTTCAAGAGCTCTTATTAAAACAGCAGAAGCTTCTTCTTCTTTATCTGTGACAAAATTCATCAACCAATTATTATGAACTCCATAAATCAAAAGAGTTCCTGATTTCATTTTCATAGTCTCTCTTAAGTCTCCATGTTTACATGCTCTAGAAGCAGGGTCTTTTTCATTAAAATAAGCTTCTGTTTCAATAATTCTTGATTTTAATTCTTTATTTCCTAATTTACGAACTAAAATTTTTCCAATTAAATCTTTAGCAACTAAATCTGCTTTTCTTTGAAAAAAATTCTGAGATAATTTAGAGTTCATTAAATTTATAATATCAGGTAAATTTAAAAAAATATGCCAATAAATGCATCACCACATTTTGAAAAAGCGCAGATAGAATATGAAAGAGCAGAGACAACAGAACAAAAAATCTCTTGTCTTAAAAAAATGATTGCGCTCGCTCCAAAGCACAAAGGAAGTGAAGTTCTTCTTCGTCAATTAAGAACACGTCTTAAAAAACTAAAGTATTCTTATGAAAAAGAATCAAAAAAAGCAGGTTCAACTCAGAAAGGAATAAAAAAAGAAGAAATGCAGGCAGTAATAATTGGATTTACAAATTCAGGTAAATCATCACTTTTAAAAAATCTTACTAATGCAGAACCAGAGATAGCCAATTATGAATTTACTACTAAAAAACCCATTATAGGAATATTATTCTTTGAAAAAACAAAAATACAACTGATTGAAATTCCAGCAATAGAGTCTGAATATTGTAATAAAAGCCTGATAAATACTGCAGACACAATTTTGATTTTAGTAGATAATCTAAATTCAATAAAAGAAATAGAAAAAAATTTAGAGAAAGCAAAAGGAAAAAGAATTATTGTCTTTAATAATAAAAAGAATTTGAATGAGAATTCCTTAAGAAAAATTTCTGCAACTCTTCAGAGTAAAAAATATAATTTTGTTTTAATCTCTCCCAAAATAAAAGAAGGAATTGAAGAATTAAAAAATAAAATCTTTCAAAGTTTTGATAAAATAAGAGTTTATACAAAAGAACCTCATAAAGAAAAATCTCCTAAACCACTTATTCTAAATCCAGAGTCTACAGTAAGAGATGTTGCAGAAAAAATTCTGAAAAATTTTTCTGAAAAAATAAAACAAACGAGAATCTGGGGTCCAAGTTCAAAATTTCCTGGACAAAAAGTAGGATTAAAACACATACTAAAAGATTTGGATATTGTTGAATTTAAAACTAAATAATCATTTCAAAAATTTTGTTATTATATAAATAAAAATAACACCTAAAATAGTCACAATAAATGCTCCTAAAATTCCTGCAAAGAAAAGAGAATTTGAATTGAGATATTTCAGCACAGAATTATTAACAAAAATTATCAAGGGCTCTCTCCAAAAAAAAGCTATAACAAAACCTGTAGCAGCACTTAATCCAATTCTTAAATGCTCCTTAAATTGTTTAGAAAATTTCTTTTTTCTGCCTTTTTTAGATTTATATCTCTTTAAAACCATTATTTCCAGCCTTCTTTAGATAATTTTTCTAATTCTTTTTTAGATTTTTGAATGGATTTTAAAAGTTCATTTATTTCTTTTGCAACAGCATTTTTTAAATCAAGAGGATGTAATTTTTTATCAATAAAATCTTTTTCAATATCTTCATATTTTTCATATTTCAAAGTTCCTCCATGTTTCTCGTCTCTTTCTACAATAAATTTTTCTTTTTTATCTTGTTTAATAACCATAATAACATATCTTAGAAAAGCCATAATTCCATTATCAGTGTCTCCAGCAATCATAGAAGCATTTCTTATTTTATTATTAACTGCTTTTTCGTCATCCAACAAATCAATTTTTGATTTTTCATCACTAGCAGACATTTTCTTTCCAATTAATCCTGGAATCATAGGAGTCATTATTTCTATTTGTCTTTTATAACCTATTTTTGGAAGATTTTCCCTAGCAAACATAAGTATTTTTCTTTGATCTATTCCTCCATACTGCATATTTACTTCTAAATAAATTTCATCTAATGCCTGCATAATAGGATAAATCAAACCACTTAATTTAGGATTATCGCCAAATTTAACAACTTCTGCTGCTGCTCTTTTACAATCATTAATAGAAACTTTTGTAGACATTTTTAAAATATCTAAAGCATAATTTTTATTAAGTTCAAAATCGCTTCCTCTGACTATTTCAAAATTTTTTATATCTGCTCCAATAGATTCAAACATTAAAGGAATTGTTTTAGCATAATATTGATATCTTTTTTCCAAAACTTCCCAGGGAGTATTATCCAGAGCTCCATGCATATCTGCTAAAAGTAATTTGACTTTAAATCCTGCTTTTAAAAAATCAGCTAATTTCAGCACAGGAGGATAATAAGCTATATGAGTTTTTCCAGTAATAGACCATCCTAAATAAACTGAGAGTTTTTTCTTTTTTTTCAAAAGCTCTTTAAGTTCCTTCTCTGTAATAATCTCTTCAGTATTTCTTTTAATGATTTTTAATTTTTCTTCAATATCCATAATAGAGAATAAATATTTTTAATTAATAAAGATTTCTTTATTTAATCATGTTGCTTCAATTATTAATTTTCTTTTTTATGGGAATTCTTTTTGGTATTTTCACAGGCCTCATTCCTGGAATTCATGTAAATCTTATTGGAGTATTTTTGATTTCATTATCCTCTTCTTTATTTCTTTCAATAAATCCGATTTATCTTGTGATTTTTATTGTCTCTTTAGCAATAACACATACTTTTATTGATTTTATTCCTTCAGTATTTTTAGGTTGTCCAGACACTGATACAGAATTAAGTGTTCTTCCTGGACATGAGTTATTAAAAAAAGGAAAGGGTTATGAAGCAGTAATTCTAACAGCTTATGGAAGTTTAGCTGCTTTGATTATCTTGCTTGTTTATTTTATTCCTTTTATTATAATAGTCTCAAAAATTTATGATTTTATAAAAGAGATTACTCCTTTTTTATTGATTGTTGTCTCAATAATTCTAATAAGTTTGGAAAAAAAGAGACTCAATGCACTTCTTGTTTTTCTTTTAACAGGATTTTTAGGTTTTTGTGTATTAAATCTTGAAACAGAGATTATAAATCAACCTTTACTGCCTTTGCTGACAGGACTTTTTGGAAGTTCTATGTTAGTTTTAAGCATAAAGAATAAAATAAAAATTCCTAAACAAAAAATTTCTAAAGTAAAAACTAGAATGATAAAACCGTTGTTAGGAGCTTCTATAGCAGCCCCTTTATGTAGCTTTCTTCCTGGTTTAGGTTCAGGACAAGCAGCAATAATTGGAAATCTTATATCAAAAACAAACAGAAAGAGTTTTCTAATTTTGCTTGGAGCAACAAACACTTTATTAATAATATAAGGGTTTATATTAAGTAGTAAGTTTTAAAAAGGTTAAAATCTATGTATTTATATGAAAAAAAGAAAAGGAAGGGTCTATAAAACCCTAAACAGCGACGCTAATAAAGACTCCTTAGAAATTGCTAATGCCTCTTTTCAAAAAAGTATTGATTTAGTTTTAAATCAAGTTGGAGGAAATAACAAAAAATATTTCAAAGAGTATTATAATTATATGGTTGTAAAAGATTTAAAAATTAGAAGTATTGAAGCTAATCTAAAAGCCCTAAGGTATTTTAATGATTTCTTATCTAAAGAGAAAAGAAACCCTCCATTAATGGCTCGGTATAAAACAAAAAAAATCCAAGTAATTGCTGGAAAAGATATGAAAAAAGTAACTAAAAAAGATGTTGAGTCATTCATTGTTCATTGCAAAACAAAACCCAATTCCAGAACAGGAAAAAAGGGACTAAGTCAATCTACAATAGAACATTATAAAATTTTTATTAAAGTTTTTTTTCAATGGCTTTATAAATGTAACCCTAAAAAAGAAGAATATCCCGAAGTTGTAGATTGGATTAAAACAACAAGTGTAAAGAAAAATCACGAAGATTATGAAATGATTAAAAAAGATACAATCAAAAAATTATGTGATAACACTCTATATTTAAGAGACAAGGCAATGATTATGGTTCTTTACGATGGAGCCTTAAGAATTTCTGAATTAACTGCACTTAAAATAAAAGATTTAAAATGGGATGAATATGGGGCAAGGATTATTGTTAGAGGGGGAAAAGATGGGGGAAAATCTAAAGAGGATAGAGAAATAAGATTAACAGACTCTATTCCTGTGCTTAAACAATTAATTAATACTCACCCATTTAAAGAAGATAAGGAAAAAAATCTGTTTATCTGTCTTGGTTCTTATTATGGAAAACCGGTAACTGCTCAGGGGGCATATAAGATTATTGAAAAAACAAGTAAAAGAGCAGGAATTAAAGAGAAAATACATCCTCACTCTTTTAGGCATACAAGATTAACAGAATTGGCAAAAGGCGGATTTAGAGAAATGGAGCTAAGATTATTTGCGGGATGGTCTAAATCCTCAACAATGCCAGAGACCTATTTACATTTTAATAAAAACGATTTAGACAATAAAATTTTAACAGAAAATAATTTAAAATCAAGTAAACAAATCCAAGAGGAAAAAAAGAAACGAGAAGAAGAAGAAGAAAAATTAAGACCAAAAGAATGCCCACAATGTAGAGAAGTTAATGATGCTAATAATAAATTCTGTTCCAAGTGCGGACAAATTTTAGATATAGGGGCATTAAAGGAAATACAATCAACTCAAAACACTATGGCTAAGACTATGATGAAAGACCCTGCTTTAAAAGAAAAATTAATGAATGAATTAAAAGAAGAAATAAAAGCAGAGATGAGAAAAGAGATTAAGGGCTAATACCTCTTTCTTGATTAGTTTTCAAGGCTTTAGGTTTTAACCCTCAAGTAACCTCTTTGCCGTATCTCCTAAAAACATATCTTTTAATTCTACAAAAGTCTTTGGATTGTGTAAACACCCAACAAACAACCTAATTTTCGTTTCATACTCAATCCCCTTTCGCCTTGAATTTATATTAATAAAATTCACGATGTTATTGGCAGAACTAAAATCATAGTATTCTCCAGATTCCTTAAATTTCTCAAAATCTTCCTCAAATTGATTTATAACTTCTACTCTTTCTTCAAATAAACTATTATCTGTCTTGCTCAAATATTCTTTTACTTTTAATTTAGTTTTAGAGAAATACTTTTTAATTAATAATTTCTCGGTTTCAATAATTTCCTCAGGTATGTCAAAAAATTTCCCAAAATAAACCATATAGAAAATTAAATTATTGTCAATACATCTCTTAAAACCCTCAACAGCCTCACTAAAATTTATCTCCCAATTTTTTTCATATTCTGGAGATTTATTTAATTCCATATCTTTTTCTAATTCAGGAATAGAATTATGGAGGATATTATTTATAATCCCGTCAAATTCAAAGAAAAGATGTAAAATTGATTGAATGTGTTTTAATTTAAGTTTCTCATACTTTCTTTCAGATTTTATTAAAAGATAGTCCAAAAAGGCTTTGATATTAGCCCTATAATAAAAAATATTTCTATAAGCCATTCCTTTCTTTGTTTTGAATTTTATCCTTCCCTTTTTTTCATAAATCCAGCCTTTCTCTTTGAAATAATTTATATATCTTGTAATGGTGGAATTTGTTTTTTTCTTGCCATTAGAATTTCTTTCTTCTTCATATATTTCTGTAAGTTTTTGGCTTGTTCTCCAGCCGTATAATAGACTAAGGTAAATTCCTGCTTGCTTAGGGCTTATTATTTCTTTTGTTTTAAAAACCCCTTTTTGTTTTTTTCCCTTACCCATAATTTGGGTTAGTAATCTTTATTTTAATAGTTTTCTATAATCTTAATATGATTATTAGAAGCATTTCAATTGAAGAAAATATAGATAGAAAGTTAGAGGAACATTGTAAAAAGTCTGGAAGAAAAGTCAGTTCTCTTATTTCAATTTTATTAAAAAAATATTTAGAGAGTCAAGAAGATGTGCAATAATAAGATTATTCAAGACATACATAAGAAAATTTTAGGAGAAAACAAAAATGGAAAATCAGAATAATTTTTTACTTGAATTGAGATTAGAGGCTAAAAAGAAGGCTTTCAGAGAATTGCACCAAGAATTCTTGGATACAGAAGATTATGACTCACTAAAAAAATTAAAAAAACTAACAGAACAGAATAATGGAAACAGATAAAAATTATTTAATTCGGGTTCAAGCAGGAAATAAACTTCTCACATACTCTGCATTTATCATTTCTCTTAAAAATAATTTTGTAACTTTTAAAGATAAATTTGGAGCTATTTATTCTTACAATTTAAACACAATTGTTAGTTATGAAGAAATAGAAGGGGAAAGAAAATGAATAAAAAAGGGTGTGGAAAATTTCTATTTAAGGAAGAATTTAAGGACAAAAATGATTTATTCAACCACGAAATACATTGTGGAGATAAATTAATTGTAAATGATAAATTACAATTATGTAAGGAATGTAAAAAAATTCAACAAAAAGTGGGGGAGAAAGAAAAAAATGGAAGATAAAAAATCCTGGCTTGATAAATTACATTACGAATTTGATAAACAGAAAGGCAATCTTGAACTTGCTTATGCTTACTTGGACAAAGAAGGAAACCCAAAATTTAGCAAGTGGAAGAAATATCTTGATACCCAATCAGATGATAAATTTATTTCAAAGGTTAACAACAGAACAATCTTACCAAATGAGATTGATTTAGACCTTGAAGAACCTGAAAGATTTTCTGAAGTTTTAAAGGATGTTAAAAAAGAATTTAAATTTTATTCTGCATATAAAACAGGAAGTAGGGGATACCATATTCGTTTATGGTTTAATGGAAAACTTTCTCCTGATGAAAAAAGAGGGATTATTCAAAGATATGGTTGTGATGAGCAAAAAGCAATTGAAAGGTGTATGATTGCCTTGGAGAATGTGCCTCACTGGAAAACAGGAAAAAATAAAGAACTAATTGAAGAAAGTTTTGGGATAAATGATTGTTCTCCTATTAAGAAAGAAGTTGAATTAAAAAAAGAATTTGAAACAAAAAAAGAGATTATTGATTTACTTGATGAAAAAGAATTGGATGTTCAATACCTTGATTTAGGAGAGATTAATGGAAAATGGTATTATGGATTTAAAATAAAAGGGAGAGAAGCAATAATGACAAGCACAGGAGAAATATATCGGAACACAGAAATTAAAACAAAGGAAGGAAATATTGGAGAAAATCAAATAAAAAAATTATTTGATTATAAGGGAAACATTGGAGATATTGCCCCGATAATTTCAAAAGAAACTATTAAAAAATATTACACAAAAAAATCAAAAACCGAGTTAATTAATCCTAAAGAAACTTATAAAGCAATAAGAGATAAGATACTTTATTATATGGATTTTTCTGGAAAAAATGAAATAGCAGATGTTCTAACTTGCTGGATTATTGCAACATATTGTTATCCTTTATTTTATTGGTTTCCGCACATTCTTTTTAATGCACCTTCACAAAGCGGAAAAACAAAAGGGGCTACGATTGTTATGTATTTAAGTTTCAGAGGTTTTGATTTGGGGGCTTCTTCGGGAGTAACTCCTGCACAAATATTTAGAACTCTTGAAGGAAATAGAGGAACTTTTTTAATAGATGAGTTTGAACAGGCAAAAGGAACTCAATCTTCTGAAACGCAACAACTAGTAAATCAATTACTCAATGCTTCTGCTTCAAGAGATGCTTATGTAATAAGAAATGAAAAAATAAAAGATAAATGGGTAGCAAAAAAATTTCCAATATTTTCTCCTAAAATTTCTTGTAACATTTCTGGAATTAATCCAACATCTTTAAGCAGATATATCCCTTTTAGTTGGCTTAAAACAGATTCGGAAAAAGGAAAAAGGAAACCAACAAGAGAAAAAGATAAACAAAATTTCATCCCCCTTAGAGAGAAATTATACATTCTTATTTTAGAGAATTATTCTGAAATAAAGGAGATGTATGAAAATCTTGAAATTGATCTTTCAAATAGAGATGAGGATAATTGGCTCCCCTTATTTTCAATTGCTAAATTTATAGATAATTCTGAAGGCGAAGAAGTAAAAGTAGAAGAAAATCTTATGAAATATGTAAATTCTTATAAGGAATTGTCTATTGAAACAAATGATAATACTGAAGATTTCTTTAGAATTTTGCTTGAATGTGTAACAGAGAATGAAAGATATTACACTCCTAAAGAACTTGGGGCATACTCCGATATTGCTGAACTTTTTAATTATCTTAAATCCCCCCCTCATAAAATAGGGAAAATTTTAAAGTCATATAAATTTACTGATAATAGAAGAGCGGGCGGAACTAAAAAATATTTATTATCTAAAAAATCTGTTAAAAATATAATAGACCTTTACTTTAATACAACACCACATAAGGACACAAACAACACACAACAACACAAACAACACACAACAACACAAAAAAAGGAAAAAAATGTGTCATTAGGTGCTATTTGTGGTATTACCTCAGAAAAGGAAATAAACATTTCAGATATAGACTTTTCAGAATTAAACTTAGAGAAATCAAAAGATGAATAAACAAACATTCTGTGCAATACTTGAATCTGCATTATTAAATTTTGATGGTATGACAAAAGAGGAGATAGTACAACAGGGCATTGAATCAAAATATGTTGAAATTGGGATTAAACTTTGCTCTTATTTAAAATCAATTAAATCGCGGGAGGTAAAAAAGTGAAGCGAGGCAGGAGAAAAAACCCAATTCCACCATCAGAAATAAGAATTGCATTTGAATTGTTTTTAGATAGAAAAACCCAGAAACAAATAGCAAAACAACTTAAAGTAAGTCCTATGACAATTCATCGGTGGGCAAAAAAATATAAATGGAAAGAAAAACGAGAAGACTACATAAAAGACTGGACAGATGCGATTATTAAAGACAAAATAAAAACTGCTCAGAGAGGTTTTTTATTTGGATAACTACACAAAATTCAACACTTTTTTAGATTTATTGTTAGGTTTTTCTTCTGTGACCTGAAAGATTTTAGAAAGGTTTGAGTAAAACATTAGTAATTAAAATGATTTAAAATTATTTTATAAGTTATTTAATGTTTGAGAAAGTTCAAAAAAGTAAAATAAATCTCCTTAGAAACCAAAAAACTATACAAATTATACAAAAAAGTGACAAAATTCAACACTTTTCAAAATATTTTCAAAAAAATATCGGAGAATTCATATAAAAATGGAAGATGAAGAACAACAAAAGATTTTAGAAGAGGTAGAAAGCTTCTTTTATAATAAACTTAAAAAGGAAGACAACAGGGTAATTGAGTTAGTTTTATCTAAAACTAAGATAGGAAGTGAAAGAGGGTGGTTAGATACTAATCCAGAAGAAAATCTTTATTTCAATCCCCATATACTCTCTCTGTGTAAAGAAATAGCTCCAAAAATTAACTTACCAAAAGAAGTTTCTAAAAAGGATAAGGAGTTTATTATTAAGAAAAATTTAATTAAAATTATTAGGGACGAATAATAACAAATAGTTAATTTCTTT
>CAZOOJ010000002.1:0-25847 GCA_964581415.1 Candidatus Woesearchaeota archaeon | reverse complement strand
AGCTTCTTTTAAAAGAATTTCTCAAAGCAGTTAATCAAAAATATCATATAGTTTGTAAAACCAAAAATCATATTTAGTTTGGAATATTTCATTTTCCATGGAAAAAGTCCTGGAAAATTTACAGGAAGCTGAAGAAATAATAAAGAAAATAGACCATTTAGTTTATGTTAGTTTTCCTCTTCTTCAGGATAAAAAACTTCTTCTAAATGTAATAACAGAAACAAAAGAAGCAATTAAAAAATGCATTAATGTAATCTTACAGCAAGAATATTTTTATAGAAGAATAAGAATTTACAAAGATCCAAAAATAAATTTTAAAATTTTTAAAGAAAAATGTGCAAAAAGATATGATATAAACAAACAAGAAATAGAATTAATATCAGAATTATTTGAAATTGAAGGAATATATCAAAAAAGTTCTTTTGAATTTGTAAAAAATAATAAAATAATGATTATATCTGAAAATTTAGAATCTTCTTCAATTAGTTTAGAAAAAATTAAACAATTTTTAAATCTTGGAAAAAATATTCTATTAAAGACAAAAAGAGATATTAACAAAAATCTTAGATAAATATAAAAAGCCAATAATCTTATTATTAAACACTTCTAGAAAGATTTATAGAAGACTTTAGTATGGAAAGAATAATTCAAGAAAAAATAAGTGCAGACCATTTGCTCTATGTTAGTCTAAAATATACAAAAACTTGTGATGTTATAATGAACCTTCTTATAAGATGGAGCAATATGATTCAGGAGAGTATTGAAGAAATATTAGAACATGCTAAAAAAAATAAAAAGATTTCTGAAGTAGAATCAAGTCCTATTGGAAAAATAGAACAGATAAAAAAACTTTTCAAAAAAGATAAGGAATTTTTAAAAGTTATTGAAATGTATGAGATGTTCAGAAAAATAAGAGATTTAAGAAAAGAAAGAATTGGAGAATTTCGAAAAAATGTGACTTTAAAAGTTTTTTATAAAGGAAAAGAAGTAAATGTAAATTTAGAAAAACTAAAGATTTATGCTGAAGAATTGGAAAAATTTATAAGTAAAACTAAGCAATTTCTTTTATCTTAAAGAGATTATTAAAAATAAACAAAATGTCGAGAGTAATTGTTATAACATCAGGAAAAGGAGGTGTGGGAAAGACTACAACAGCTATAAATTTAGGAGTTGCTATAAACAAATTTAAGGGAGATGTTTTAGTTATAGATGGAAATTTAACAACACCAAATATAGGATTGCATCTAAACTCTCCAGAAGTTCCAGTAAATCTTAACCATGTTCTGTCAGGAAAATCAGATGTATTTGAATCTGTTTATGAACATGAATCTGGAATTAAGGTTATTCCTGCTTCTTTAGCTATGAAAGAATTAAAAAAGACAAAATCAGAAAATCTTAAAGAATTTAAAAAAGATTTTGAAAAAGTTTCTGATTATGTGATTATTGATAGTGCAGCAGGTCTTGGAAATGAAGCATCGTCAGCTATAGATGCTGCAGATGAAGTGATAATTGTAACAAATCCTGAAATTCCTGCTATTACTGATGCTCTAAAAGCAATAAAATTAGCTGAACAAAAGAAAAAATCAATTATTGGAATAATAGTCACTCGAGTTAGAAGAAATAAAATAGAAATGCAGCCAGATACTGTTAAAGATATGTTAGAAATTCCAATATTAGGAATGATTCCAGAAGATATTAGTATTCAAAAATCTTTGAATAAAAAAGATTCTGTTGTTAATGCTTTTCCAAAAAGTAAAGCAGCTCGTGCTTACAAAGAGATAGCATCAAAGATTGTAGGTTCAGAATATAATCCAAAGAAAGACAGAGAAAATATTTTTAAAAAGATAGCCAAGGCTTTTGGTTGGAGTTAGAAAAAAAAGTAAATTTTATCTCTAAGACTTTTGAAATATTGAATTAAATTAATTTCCCTTGTTTTTCAATAACTTTTTCGTTCATTAACTTTGAAAAACTCAAAGAAGTAACAAGAACATAAACAATCTGTTATACTTGATTATCTAATTCTGCTTCCGTTTTCAATCTCTCCATCAGGCTGAAGTAATCTCACTTCACTTTCATCCTCGCTAACAGCAGCTAAAATCATTCCCTGACTTTCAATTCCCTTCATTTTTCTTGGAGCCAGATTAACAAACAGAATAACTTTTTTATTAACTAACTCTTCTCTAGAATAATATTGTTTTAAACCAGCACATACTGTTCTTTTTCCAATTTCACTGCCAACATCAATAACTATCTTATAAAGCTTGTCAGCTCCTTCAATATCTTCAGCTTCAACAATTTGTCCAGCTCTTAAATCAAGTTTGCTCCATTCACTGAATTCAATTATTCCTTCTGTCATTTTATCTTATTAAATAAAATCTCTCCTTTTTTAATTTTATTGTTTGAATTTAGAGGTTTTTTGATTTCTCTAAAACTATTTTCTCCAACTTTAAATTTAAACTGTTTTGCAATTTTCTCAGAAGTTGAAGGAATAAAAGGCCACAACAGAATTCCAATTGTCTTAATGCTGTCTGCTAATTCATAAAGAATTTTTTTATCTTTTGTTTCCCAAAGCTTTTTTCTCTGAACATATTCATTACAAACATCAATAAAATCAAAAATTTCATTTAAGATTTTGTCAAATTCATAATTTCCAAAAAGTTTTTCTATTTTCTTAAGATTTAATTTTAAAATTAATTTATTTTCAGTTTTTTCTAATCCATTTCTTTCAATCAGACTAGAGATTCTTGAAACTAGATTACCCAATTTGTTTGCTAATTCGTTGTTATGTCTATCAATTAAAACTTTTTCTGAGAAATTTCCGTCATCTCCAAAAGGCGCTTCTCTAAATAAGAAATATCTCGCAGAATCAACTCCTGCAATTGATATCAACTCATCTATGTTTATAACTTTTCCTCTTGATTTTGATATCTTTTCTTTATCAAAAGTCCACCATCCATGAGCAAAAATGGTTTTGGGTAAATCAATTCCAGCAGAAATTAACATAGCAGGCCAATAAACAGAATGAAACCAAAGAATATCTTTTCCAATAAGATGAATTTCAGCAGGCCAGAATATCTCCTTATTTTTTTCCTGAGTTGCAGAATAATAATTAAGCAAAGCATCAAACCAAACATAGCAAACATGTTTCTTATCAAAAGGTAATTTAATTCCCCAATCAAAATTAGTTCTTGAAATACTAAAATCTTTTAATCCTTCCTTAACTCTATTAAGAATTTCATTTTTTCTGCTTTTTGGTAGAATAAAATCCGGATTTTTTTCATATAGACGAAGGAGTTCATTTTGATATTTTGAAAGTTTAAAAAAATAACTTGATTCTTTCAACTTCTCAACTCTTTTTTTATGTATTGGACAGCATCCATTTTCTAAATCCTTTTCAGTGTAATAAGCTTCACAATCCACACAATAAAAACCCTCGTATTCGCTTAAGTATATATCTCCTTTATCATAAACTTTCTGAAGAATTTCTCTTACAACTTTCTCATGCTCTTTATCTGTTGTCCTTATGAATCTGTCATATTCTAAATTCAATTTTTTCCAAGAATTTTTAAATTTAGGAATAAGTTCATCTACGAATTGTTTTGGATTTTTGTTATTTCTCTCAGCAACTTTTTGGATTTTTTTTCCGTGCTCATCAGTTCCTGTCAAAAAGAAAACTTTTTTTCCTTTAATCTTGTTCCATCTAGATAAGATATCCGCAGCGATTGTTGTATAAGCATGCCCTATATGAGGAATGTCATTCGGATAATAAATTGGTGTTGTAACATAAAATTTTTCTGCCATGAAAATTAAGAGAAAAAAGAATATAAAAGGTTAACTAATTATTCATTAAATAATTTTTTCAAATCTATCTCTTACATAGTTTTCTATTCCTTCACTTCCACTTTTTCTTTCATATAAATCTCTATTTCTCTTAACAGGAAGGTTAAATTCATTAATTCTTAACATACTAGGTTTCTGATTTGAATCGTAACTTCTAAAAATATACCTATTTTTAGAATTGCTAACTTTTCCTTTTATCTCTCTTACCATATCTACTGCTCCACCCCACTCACAGAGATTTTCAGCAATTCTGTTTAAGATAGCTTCTATATTCTTATCACCAACATGAATTATATGGTATCTAATTAATTCATTATTATCAGAAGATATCTGGGAATTATACTCAAGATGTCTTGATTTTCTAAATATTCTTTTTACCATAAAATTCAATATACTTTAAGGTATATAAAAATTTATCAAATAGAAAAGATATCTCATACAAGGCGTCATTAGTTTAATGATAGAATTCCAGCTTCCCAAGCTAGAGACGCAGGTTTGATTCCCGCATGGCGCATAAAAAACCAAATTTTTAAAGAGATGGAAAAAAAGAACCCCAAAATATTTAAAGAACTTACTCCTTTATTCAAATATGTTTGACAAAAAGAATTGTAAAAGATGTGGAAGAAAAATTAGCAAGAACTATGAGTTTTGTCCTTATTGCGGAAATAGACTTGAACAAAACGAGGATTTGGGAATTTTAGGAAGAAATGATAAATTTGATTTTTCAAATAATGAACTAGGACTTCCAATAGGATTTAATACTATATTTAAAAGTTTAATTAAAAATCTTAATAAACAAGTTAATGAATTAAACAAAGATAGAAGAAATGAAAAGCAAATTACTCCAAAAAAAGGAGGAATAAGTATAAGCATTTCTACTATTGGAAATCAACCTCCTGAAATAAGAGTTAATTCATTTAATAATGCGAAATTTAGAAAAAAAGAAAACATTCCTATAGAACAAATAGAAAGGACTACAAATCTTCCGAAAAAAGATTTAAAAAATTTTTCAAAATTGCCAAGAGAAGAACCTCTGACAAATATAAGAAGACTTTCAGATAAAATAATATATGAGATAAAAATTCCAGGAGTAAATTCAATAAGAGATATCTCTATAAATAAACTTGAAAGCAGCATTGAAATAAAAGCTATTTCTAAAGACAAAGCATATTTTAAGTTGATTCCTATAGATATGCCTATAAAAGATTATAATTTTAAAAAAGGAAATTTAATTCTTGAATTAGATAGCAAATAAAATGAGCCTGCTCGGATTTGAACCGAGGACCCCTACCTGTCTGAAATCAGATATTTCTGAGCATAATCAAAATCATAGATTTTGACATTATCAGAGTAGTGCTCTAACCAGACTGAGCTACAGGCTCTATCAAAATCAAAGAGATAATAGATTTATAAATTTTTTTGACAAACCCCAACCTTTAAAAATAAATTTTTTCTTCATAATTCATGATAAAAGAAAACTAAAAGTTTTCTGAATCATTTTTTCCAAATAAAGAATAGGAAAAAAATGACAAAAGGAATGTATTATTATTTAAAGCAAGCATGGAAAAAACCAGATAAAAAAACTTCAAGAGAAAGAATGATAGAATGGAGAAAGTCTCAGGTTTTTACAAAAGTTGACAAACCTCTAAGAATTGACAAAGCAAGAGCCTTAGGATACAAAGACAAAGAAGGATTTGAAATTTTCAGAATAAGAGTGAAAAGAGGAGGGCATAAACGTCCACGTCCTAATAAAGGAAGAAGAAGCAAAAGGTTGCACATCAGAAAAAATCTAAAGATGTCTTATAAATGGATTGCTGAACAGAGAATTGAAAGAAAATACAAGAATCTTGTAGTTCTAAATTCATATTTAATAGGAAAAGATGGATTGCATTATTTTTATGAAGTAATTTGTGTGAATCCAAACAAGCCGGAAATAAAAAAAGACAAAAAAATAAATTGGATTACAAAAAAATCAAATTCAAAAAGAGCTTTAAGAGGATTGACTTCTGCAGGAAAAAAATCTCGTGGATTAAGGAAAAAATTCCCATCAAACAAATCCCGCCCTTCTGTAAGAGCTGGAAAAAGAAAAGGAAAGTAATTTTTTGAGTCAAATAACTCCTGCTTATACTACAAGACTCCAAAAACCCAAATCTATATAAACTATTTTCTCTCTTCTAATAACTATGTTATCAAAAGAACCAATTGATTTAAGCAAAGTTTCTAAAGAGAATATTGACAAAGAAATTCTAAGGCTTGGAATGATTGCAGAACTTGATGCTGTAAATCTTTATGAACAACTTGCAGAAGAAACGCAAGATGAAAAAATAAAAAAAGTCCTTTTAGATATTGCAAGAGAAGAAAAAACACATATCGGTGAGTTTCAAACTTTGCTTTTTGAAAAAGATAAAGAACAAGTTGAAGAGTTTGAGAAAGGAAAAAAAGAAATTGAAGAATTAACTGAATAAACTTAAAAACATCTTTTTCTTATTTCTATTAAAAGAGAATGAAATATTTCAAACTTGCAGAGATTTATGAAGAACTTTCAAGCACAACCAAACGTCTTGAAAAAATAAAAATTCTTTCCAAATTTTTAAAAGAAATAAAAAAAGAGGATAAAGATATACTTTATCTGTTATTAGGAAGAATTTATCCTGAATATGATGAGAGAAGAATTGGTATTTCAAATCAGCTTACAATAAAATCAATAGCAAAAGCAACTGGAAATAATGAGAATAAAGTCAAGTCAGAATGGAAGATTTTAGGTGATTTAGGAGAAGTAGCAGAAAAATTAACAAAAAGAAAAAGCCAATCAACACTAAAAACCTATGTTTTAGAAACAAAAAAAGTTCTGGAAAATTTAAGAAAACTTCCAGAATTAGAAGGAAAAGGAAGCGTTAATAAAAAAATTTCTCTAATAACAGAATTATTAACATCTGCTTCTTCCTTAGAATCAAAATATCTAATAAGAACTTTAATTGGTGATTTAAGAATAGGTGTTCAGGAAAGCACCATAAGAGAATCTATGTCTAAAGCATTTTTTCCTAAAAATCAATCAGAAGCTTCAAAAAAAATTCAAAAAGCTATTGATAATTCAAATGATTTGGCTGAAATTTTTGAAAAAGCAAAAAAGAAAAAACTAAGAGAATTAGAAAAAGTTGTATTACAAGTTGGAAAACCAATAAAAGTTATGTTAGCTCAAAAAACTCCTACAATTGAAGAAGGATTTAAAGCTTTAGGAAAACCATGTGCAATTGAATATAAATACGACGGATTTCGGCTTTTAATACATAAAAAAGGAGAAAAAATAATGCTTTTTACAAGAAGACTTGAAAACGTAACAAAACAATTTTCAGAAGTAGTTGAATATATTAAAAAATATGTAAAAGGAGACTCATTTATTCTTGATTCAGAAGCAGTAGGATATAATAAAAAAACAAAAGAATATCAGCCTTTTCAATATATCAGTCAAAGAATAAGAAGAAAATATTTTATAGAAAAACTTCAAAAAGAACTTCCTATTGAAATAAATGTTTTTGATATTCTTTATTATAATGGAAAATCTTTTATTGATGAATCTTTTGAAAAAAGAACAAAATTAATAAGAAGAATAATAAAAAATTCTCCTTATAGAATAATTTCTGCAAAACAAATTCTAACTGGAAATGAAAAAAAAGCAAAGAAATTTTACAAGAAAGCGTTGAAAGACAATCAAGAAGGAGTAATGATGAAAAATCTAGAAGCAAAATATAATCCTGGAAGCAGAGTCGGGCATATGTTAAAAATAAAACCAGAGGAAAGAGATTTGGATTTAGTCATAACAGGAGCAGAATATGGAAAAGGAAAAAGAAAAGGATGGCTTTCAAGTTTTATATTATCGTGTAAAGGAGAAAAGAAAGGAGAATTTTTAGAGATAGGGAAAGTTGGAACAGGAATAAAGGAAAAAACAGAATTAGGACTTTCTTTTATAGAACTTACAGAAAAAATAAAACCTCTGATAATAAAGGAAAAAAAAGAAAGAGTAATAATTAAACCAAAAATAATTGTTTCAGTAAGATATCAGGAGATTCAACATTCACCTAATTATAATTCTGGATGGGCTTTGCGTTTTCCTAGAATAATAGCTCTGCGTCCAGACAAACCAATTTCAGAAATTTCAAATATTGCAGAAATTGAAAAAGATTTTGAATTCCAAAAAAGAAATTGGAGATATGGTTGAGTTTAAAGGCTCTGGGAAAACTCTTCATTTTTTCTAAAATCTTATCTTATTAATTTTTGATATATTGCACAATATAAATTCCTAAAGAATCAATTGGCGACGAAACCTCTTTAGTTAATCTGTTAAATAGATAAGTAATTAATAATTGATAATTGTAATAGCCTGCCTAGTTTTAAAGGAATTCACCAGAGCCAGTTTAAATTAAGCTTATAAATCTAAGATTATACTCCTTCTTACTAATTATTCATTTAATCAGTTTCCATTGATCATTAATTTATTATTGTATTTTGTATTAATTAAGAATTATAAAAATCAGATAAAATTTTAATTATGAAATAAATCTAACATCAAGCCAAAAAACTATAAACTTCAAATCCTTTTGTAAATTATGAATCTGAAAAAATTTTCAGAGATTCGGGAGCATTTATTATTTGCAATAAAATTTATTTTAGTTTTGTCTATATTTAATGCAATTTATTACGGATTATGGCATATAATGTCTACTAATATTTTTCTGCTCATACTTCTGTTTATACCTCAAACAATAAGAAGATATCATATAGAAATTCCTCCAGAATTTGAAGAATTATTATTAATATTTGTAATATTGACTCTTTTTCTAGGCAGTATAGGTGGAATAATAGTTCCGATATTCTTTGGAATAGCAATAAGTTTAATTGGTTTTATGATTTTACTAATTTTATATTCAAGCAATCAGATAAAAAAGAATTATTTTTTGATAATTTTATTTTCATTTAATTTTGCAGTTACATTTGGATTTGCTCTGGAGTTCTTAAAATATTTTTTAAAAATATTTCTTGAACAGAATATTTCTGTAGGACTCTATCATTATTCTATGAGAAATATGACTTATGTTATTTTTGGTGCTCTAATTTCATCTTTTGCAGGATATGTTTATATGAAAGGGAAAAAAAGTTTTTTAAGAAAAATTATAGGTAAATTCACAGAAATAAATCCTAAATTATTTTCAAAAAAAGATTTTTCTGAAATAAAAGAGATTATTAAAAAAGGAGAAAATGAAAATATTGAGTTCAAATCTACTTTAAGAGTTAATCTTCATACTGGAGATATAGACAAAAAAGTAGAATATGCATCATTAAAAACAATTGATGCTTTTTTGAATTCAGAAGGTGGAATTCTTTTAATTGGAATTTCAAACAATAAAGAAATTATTGGAATTGAAAAAGACAGATTTGAGAATAATGATAGATTAAATCTGCATTTTATAAATATAATAAAAGAAAAAATAGGAAAAAAATATCTGAACTTAATAGATTTTGAATTAATAGAAATAGAAGGAAAAACAATTCTAAGAGTTGAATGTAAAAAAAGCGAAGAGCCTGTATTTTTAAAACCAAAAAAAGATGAAGAAGAATTTTATATAAGAGCAGGTCCCTCAAGTGTTCAGATAAAAGGAAGCGAATTAGTGAATTACATTAAAAATAGGTTTAGAAAATAATTATTCTCTAAATTTATCTTCAGAAATCTCATTTAAATGAGCTCCTAAAAGACTTCTTTGTCTCCAATCTTTAGAATAAAAAGAAACTCTTCCTTTTTCATGACTCATATTTAAAAATAAATTTAAAACTGTTCTTTAATATAAAGAAAAATTTTTTGAAAAAAATATAAAACAGCAATAATTTCTTTTATCACTATATTATTTTAAAAAAATTCATTTAAATTAATTTGCATAATTAAAAATATATTAAAATTCTTTTCTTCGAAGCCTTTATAAATAAAAATTCCTTAAATTTAAACAATGACGAATAAAAAGAAAAACAATTATGAGATTCAGAATATAGTTGCTACAACTTCTCTAGAAAAACCTGTTCCTTTAACAAAATTAGCAAGAACACAGCCAAATACAGAATACAATCCAGATACTTTTCCTGGATTAGTTTTAAGAATTAAAGAGCCAAAATCAGCTGTTCTTGTTTTCTCTTCTGGAAATTTAGTATGCACAGGAACAAAATCAATAGCACAAGTAAAAAAAGCGATTCAGTCTGTAATAAAACAATTGAAAAGAATAAATGTAAATATAACAGCAAAACCAAAGATAACTGTCCAAAACATTGTTGCTTCAGGAGTAATTGACTTAAAACTCAATCTTAATTTTTTAGCTTTAGAAATGTTAAACACAGAATATGAACCAGAACAGTTTCCTGGTTTAGTATATAAACTCATAGAGCCAAATGCAACTTTTCTTTTATTTAGCAATGGAAAATTAGTTTGCACAGGAACAAAAAACAAAAAGCAATTAGAATACAGCATGACACAACTTTTAAAAAATGTCAAGATTGCATTAAAAAATTATAAGAAATGATTAATTTTCTTAGAAATTTATGTCTGCTTTAAAGATAGTTCTAGACTAATTAAAAAAAGCTAAAAAGCATCACCATATTTTTATAAGTATATTTGCTATAAATTTCTATTTTTATCCTAAATATTTTCTAAAAATAAAAATATTTGCAGTCTAAAATATCTTCTTAAAACAAAAGAGTATATAATTTTAGTATTTTTCTTACTTCTAAAAGGTTTTAATAAATAATTTCACTCCTTTAAGATAATCCTATTTTAAAAAAACCATTTAATAGTCCATATAAATTTATAAAAACTAATACTTATTTTATTTTTCATGGCAGAAGAAAAAAAGCCTAAAAAAGAAGAATTGATAATAGAGACAAAAAAATTTTTTGATTTTTACAAAAAAGAACTTGGAGATTCAATAAGAAAAGGAAATAATGTTATCTATGTAAACTTTATGGTATTAAATGAATTCTCAAACAAGTTATCAGAAGAAATTCTTTCAAATCCTGAAGAAACTCTAAGAATAATTGAATTGTCTATTGAAGAATCTGGATTATTGAAAGACGTAAGAGTTAGATTGTATAATCTTCCAAAAAGTCAGGAAATAAAAATAAGAGATATTCGTTCAAGACATTTAAATGAAACTATTGCTCTTGAAGGAATAATAAGACAAGCATCAGATGTAAGACCTCAGGTTGTTAATGCAAGATTTGAATGTCCAAGTTGTGGAACAGTAATCTCTGTTTTACAGGTTGAAAAAAAATTTAGAGAACCTACAAGATGTTCTTGCGGAAGAAAAGGAGGATTTAGACTTATTAGTAAAGAGATGGTTGATACACAAAGACTTGTAATAGAGGAGTCTCCTGAATCATTATCAGGAGGAGAACAGCCAAAAAGACTAGACATTTTCATAAAAGAAGATTTAGTAGAGCCAAGAATGGAAGAAAAAACAACTCCTGGAAGCAGAATAAAGGTTATTGGAGTTTTAAAGGAGGTTCCAGTTCCTCTAAGTTCAGGAGGATTATCAACTAGATTTCAATTAGCAATGGATGCAAATAATCTAATTCCTTTAGAAGAAACCTTTGAAGAACTTGACATAGGAGAAGAAGATGAAAGAGAAATTCTTGAATTATCTGAAGATCCTCAAATTTTTGAAAAACTTTCAAGAAGTATAACTCCAAGTATTTGGGGATATGATGAAATAAAAAAATCATTAGTATTGCAATTATTTGGAGGTGTTAAAAAAACAAATTTAGATGGCTCAAAAAACAGAGGAGATATTCACATTTTATTAATAGGAGATCCTGGAGTTGCCAAAAGTCACAGTCTGGGATTTATGGCAAACATCTCTCCCAAAGGAAGATATGTTGTAGGTAAAAGTGCATCAGGAGCAGGATTAACTGCTTCAGTAATAAGAGATGAATATCTAAAAGGATGGTCTTTAGAAGCAGGAGCAATGGTTTTAGCTAATAAAGGGCTTGTCTGTATTGATGAATTAGAAAAGATGGATCCAAGTGATAGAAGTTCAATGCACGAAGCAATGGAACAGCAGACTATAACAGTAAGCAAAGCTAATGTTCAGGCAACTCTTCGAGCAGAGACTTCTGTATTAGCAGCAGCAAATCCAAAATTCGGAAGATTTGACCCTTCTCAATCAATAGCTCAGCAAATAGATATGCCTCCAACTTTAATAAATAGATTTGATATTATCTTTACATTAAGAGATATTCCAGACAGAAAAAAAGATGAACTTATAGCAAAACACGTTTTATTAGAACATAAAAGAGAAGGAGGACAAATGATAATTCCTAGAGAACTTTTTAGAAAATATATTGCTTATGCAAAACAGAAAATTCATCCTATATTAAGCGAAGAAGCAAGTATAGAAATAAAAAGATTTTATGTAGAATTAAGAAATCGTCCTGTAACTTCTGAAACTGCAATGAGACCAATTCCTATTTCAGCAAGGCAACTACAAGCATTAATTAGAATGTCTGAAGCTTCTGCAAAATTAAGATTAAGTGAAAAAGTATCAGTGGAGGACGCACGAAGAGCAATTGATATAATGAAATATTATCTAATGCAGGTGGGTTACGACTATGAATTAAAGACTTTTGATATTGACAGAATTTCAGGAACTTTTTCTTCATCTCAGAGAAACAAGATATTAACAGTAAAGGACACTATAATTGAATTAGAGAACAGACTTGGAAAAATGATTCCAATTGAAGAAATTGAAAATGAACTTGAAGGAAAATTAAAAAAAGAGGAAATTGAAGAAGCAATAGACAAACTAAATTCTCATGGAGAGATATTCAAGCCAAGAAGAGGTTATGTTCAGAAAGTATGAAAATGAAAAATAAATTTGGATATTATCAAAAGTAGAAACAATTTTAAAACTAGAAAAAGAATTTAAAGAAGAATTAACAAGAAAATTAATAAAATAAAAAAGTTATAAAAATGTACGAAAAATTTAAAAGAGAAATCGCATACAAGTTGAGAATAGGAGATATTCTCTCTGGAAAAAGCATAATTGATGGAGAAAGATTTTCTTTTTTAGAATTAGGAAACAAAAAAATAGTCAGAGTAAATATAATAGCCAATATTGTAGAAAAATACGACAGTGAAGATAAAAGATACTCTTTTTTAACAATAGATGATGGTTCAGGACAGATAAGAATAAAAATTTTTGGAGAGAATGTAGAAAAATTTAAGAATAAAAATCAAGGACAGACTATTTTAGTGATAGGAACATTAAGAAATTTCAACAATGAGCTGTATATCAATCCAGAGATAATAAAAGAAAAAGATGTAAAATATCTTTTAGTAAGAAAAATGGAGATTGATAAAGAAAGAGAAAAAAATTTTGAGAAACTACCAAAAGAAAAAAAAGTCGCTGCTAAAGATAAGATTTTAGAGGTTATAAAAAATTCTGAAGAAAACGGAGGAATAGATACAGAAGAAATAATTATGAATTTAAGAGATATCTCTCCAGAAAGAATCAATCAGGAAATACAGAAGTTTATAGAAGAGGGAATTGTTTTTGAACCTCGTCCTGGAAAAGTGCGATGGTTAGGATAAAAGGAAAATAATCTAACTGAAAATTAATTTAATAAATTCTAAAACATCTCAGCAGAAAATTTCTTAATTAGGCTTTGGAAAAAGCATATATTCTTTCTAAAGTTTTATTTGATAATAGTTAATATATCTAAGAGGCATAATTCCTAAGAAATTGATTAATAGGGAAATTACCCATATAATCTATGAGATTCTGCATAGTTAATAATTGGAATTATCTGTCTTTTTTTGAGGAATTTACCAAAGCTCTTAATCATAAAACTTATTAAGTCTGTAAATAAAGGATTTTCATGGAATATGAAAAACTTTTAGATAAGGCATATAAAGAAGTAAAGCAAGTAAAAAGCTCTGGAGAGAGATTTGAAGTTCCAAAAATAGAAGGATATTATGAAGGGAAAAAAACAATTCTCACTAATTTTTTTCAAATAGCTTCTTATCTAAAAAGAAATTCTAAACATCTGCAAAAATTTCTTTTAAGAGAACTTGCAGCTTCAGGATATAAAGAAAAAGAAAGACTAGTATTAAATATGAAAGTTCCAAGAGAAAAAATAAATAAGAAAATAGAAGAATATGTCAAAGAGTTTGTTTTATGTAAAGAATGTGGAAAGCCTGATACAGAATTAATAAAAGAGGATAGACTAACTTTTATGTCCTGTTTAGCATGTGGTGCAAAACATTCTGTAAGAGGAAAGATTTAATTTTGATAAAATTCTTTATTCATCTTATAGATTTCGTTCATGATAAATAATAAAATAAGGAATTCAGAGAATAATTAAAAAATAACAGAAATCTAAATCTTTAAAAACCAAAATCACTTATTAGGCTTATAAAATTCTTAGGAATTTTTAATTAAATTTTGGAGTAAAAAAATGGTAGAAGGAAGATGTATGAAATGTAAAAAACAAGTAGAAATAAAAAATCCTGTGATTACAAAAACTGCAAGAGGAGGATTTATGGCAAAAGGAAAGTGCCCTAATCATCCTGAAACAACTGTCTGTGCTATGATGTCAAAAGACAATGCAGAAAAAGCCATTTCATCAGGTGAAGCTAAAAAAGGATTTTAAAAAAATTTATTAATTCTTATTTTTTATTTTTGAAATGTTTGTAAAAATATCCAAGTCTTACAGAGATGTTATAGCAATATGTGATTCTGAACTTTTAGGAAAAAAATTTGAACAGGGAAGATTCCAGCTGAATATTAAAGAAAGTTTTTTCAAAGGAGAAAAATTTTCTGAAGAAGAAGTCAGGAAAATAATGAGAAATAGAGTTAGAGAAGATGCAACTTTTAATATTGTTGGAAAAAAATCTGTAAATCTTGCTTTAAAAGAAAATTTAATTATTAAAAAAGGCATAAAAAAAATTCAGGGAATTCCTTTTACTATGGTTCTTTTCTGATTATTTCTTCAATAGATTTTTTTCTTTTTATAAAAATTTCTTTTGATTTGACATTTCTAAAATTTCTTGCCATCTCTGATAACTTTTTCTCTGCATCTTCTCTAGAATCAAAGCCACATTCTGAATAATATTCTCTTCCTATGATTCTATAACAATAAATCATTATTTTAAATCTATCATCACTTTTATAAACCTAACTAATTTTTTTTATAATGGAAAAATCTGAGAATAATGAAGAAAAAGTTGTTAGAGTAAGATTACCAAAAAAAAAGGAAATTATAGGATTTATAGAACAAAGATTTGGTGGAAATAAAATGAAGATTAATTGTATGGATGGAAAAATAAGAAACTGCAGAGTTCCAGGAAGATTAAAAAGAAGATTATGGCTTAGACCAAACGATATAGTGCTAATAGAACCATGGGAATTAGATGAGAATAAAGGAGATATTCTCTTCAAATACAGAGTAAACCAAATAGAATGGCTAAAGAAACATGGATATTTAAAAAAAGAAGAGATGAAGTTTTAATTTCTTTTATTATTAGGAAAAACAAAGGATTGGATTAGATTTATAGAACTAACTTTTAATTCCTATCTCAGTTTATGTTTCAGAAGTTTCTATTAATTTAATTTTTATTTGAAATTTAACCCTACTTTGAAATAAATACAGCATTCTGTTATGAAACTTTATTTTTAATATTTCCATATCCTTACAAAACCAAAATAGAATTATTTTAATATTTCAATTTATTAAAATCTAGATAGACAAATTATAAAAATCCTCTTATCTTTTATTAATCATGAAAAAAATAATTTCAGAAAAAGTTCCTAGAATAATAAAAAATAGAAAAAAACTTGAGAAAGAATTGAATATAAAAATAATCTATAGAGGAAAAGAAATTTTTATTGAAGGGAAATCAGAAGATGAATTTATTGCTGAGAAAGTTATTGATGCTCTAAATTTTGGATTTCCATTTTCAATAGCATTAGAAATAAAAAGAGATGGTTCTGTTTTTGAGATTATTAATGTTAAAGAATACACAAATAAAAAAAATCTTAGATTAATAAGAGCAAGAATAATTGGAACTAAAGCTAAAACATTAAAAACTTTAGGAGAATTAACAAAATGTTCTTTTGAATTAAAAGACAATTATGTTGGAATTATAGGGCCTGCAGAAGAAATAGAAAATGCACAAAATTCCCTAATTATGCTGATTCAAGGAACAAAACAGTCCAATGTCTACAAATACTTAGAAAAGCATAAATCAGAGCCGATTCTTGATTTGGGATTAAAAGAATAAACTTTAAAAGTAAATTTCTTTTATTTTTTTTAGGTCCCCGTAGCTCAGTCGGTAGAGCGCACGGCTGTTAATATAAAAACCTCCAGCAGGTTTTTATGAATCCAGCAACCTTTGTGGATGCAGATACCGTGGTGTCGTAGGTTCGAGTCCTACCGGGGACGTTTTGTTTTCTTAAGAGTAATCATTTATTAATATCCAAAAAGCCTTATTTTATAAATATTCAAAAAATCTTTTTAAAAAGAAAGATTATTGATGGGGAAAATTTATACAATAAACTTAAAAAATTGAGATAACTAATCTAAATTAGAGCACAGAAACTTTCCACTAATTTTATAAACATTTTCTTCTTAGATTAATTATGGAATTAGACAAAGCAATAAAATTCAGAAAAAGTGTCAGGAAATTCAAGAATAAAAAACCAGACTGGCGCGACATTATCAAATGTATCGATTCGTGCAGATATGCTCCTATTGCAGGGAGAAATTATACTTTAAAATTCATAATAACTGAGAATGAGGAAAAGATAAACAAAATAGCAGAAGCATCTCAGCAGCCTTTTATTAGTGAAGCTAAATATCTTCTGATTGTATGCTCTGATTGTAAAAGACTCATAAACTCTTTTGGAGAAAGAGGAGAAAGATATTGTAAACAACAAGCAGGAGCAGGCATTCAAAATTTCTTATTAAAGATTCAGGAATTTGGATTGTCAACATGCTGGATAGGACATTTTGTAGATGAGCAAATAAAAAGAATTTTAAAAATTCCTGAAGATATTGATATAGAAGCAGTTTTTCCTATTGGATATGAATACAAAAAAAGAGAACTCAGAAAAAAAATTGATATTGACAGAATTTTGTTTTTTGAAGAATATGGAAACAAAAAAATGAAAAATCCGAAAAAGTTGAATGTTTAAAATAACTAAAAATTTCCATTTTTCTACAATTAAAAGTTATAAAATTGAGTAAATTATTATAAAAAAGTAATTTCTTATAATTATCAATTACTCAATTATTTTATAATTTATTTAGATGATTTCTTTGTTTTAAGAAATTATTTAAAAAGTTATGTCTATTAAAATATTAATTATTATCAGAAAAATTTAGAAAAAATGCAGAGTTTTCCAAAAGTAATATTACAATAACATTAATTATTTATTAATATTAAATCTTTCTTAAAAAACAAAAAAAGAAGGGCAAAGCCCTTCAAAAATTTATCTTAAAACTTCAATTCCCAAATCAGAAATTTCTCTTGAAGCAGGCAATGCTTGTTCTTCTATATTTTTTCCCAAGACATAAGGAGATTTAACACCTGTCATAATAGTTATCACTCTGACTTTTCCTGAAAAGTCTTTGTTGATTCTTGCTCCAATAATAACTTGCGCTTCTGAATTCAAATTTTCTGAAACTATTTTTCCAATTGTATCAAATTCTTCTAATTTTAAATCTGGTCCACAAGTAATGTGAACTAAAGCACCCTGAGCACCCTTATAATCCACGTCAAGTAGAGGATGTGTAAGAGCTTGCTCAACAGCTTCAGTAACTCTACTTTGTGTATCTGCTTCACCTATTCCAATAACAGAAACACCTCCTCCTCGCATAATAGAGGAAACATCTGCATAGTCTAAGTTAATTAAACTTGGCAATGTAATTGTTTCTACAATTCCTTTAACCATTGTGCTTACAAGTTCATTAGCAACTGCAAATGCCTGTTCAATAGGCAATTGTCCTGCAATATCTACTAATCGATTGTTATCAAGAACAATACAGGTATCAGTTACTTCTCTTAATTCTTGTAATCCAAATTCAGCTTTGTCTATTCTTGCTTTTTCCTGTTCAAAAGGCATAGTAACAACACCAATAACAACTGCTCCACTTTCCTTAGCTAACTGAGCAACTACTGGAGCTGCACCTGTTCCAGTTCCTCCACCCATTCCAGTAATAACAAAAACCATATCTGAACCTGAAATAGCTTTTTTAATATCTACTAAAGCCTCTTTTGCAGCCTCTCTTCCTTTTTTTGGAAGTCCTCCACAACCCAATCCTTTTGTTAATTCCTTACCAATCAAAAGTTTTTCATCAGCTTTTGTAACACTTAGATGAAGAGCGTCTGTATTTGCAGCATAAACTGTAGCGCCACTAATTCCTTTGTTAAAAAGCCAGGTTACTGTGTTATTTCCCATTCCACCAACACCAATAACTTTTATGTTTGCTTTTCCTGCTTTTAATTCATCAAAATTAATGCTGTGTGTTTCTGAATTATCTATTGCTTCTTTTGCAAAATCTAATACCATTTATCTTAAGCCTCCTTTCAGCTCTATAATTTTTTAGATTGTTGTCAACAAAAACATTTAAATAGTTGACAAACTTTCCACTAAAAGAAAAAGATTCAATTTCAAAATGAATATTAATTTGCCCCCACAAATTAATATCATAAAAGAATAAAAAACTGCTTCTTTAAATAAATTTTGGTAATAAAGAATTAGTTTTATTATGTTTATTTTCTAATTCCAACTCTCTCAATAACTTCTAAAACTTTTTTTTCAGCTTCTTCTAAAGACATTTTAGAAAGAAAAAATCCTGAAGCAGATTTATGTCCACCTCCTCCAAGCTCTTCAGCAAATTTAGAAACGTCAAATCCATAATTAGAGCGAAATCCTCCTTTAATAAAATTCTTAGTTTCAATTAATGTAAAAACAAAGTCAAATTTATCAATAAATGCAATCTCTTGAACTCCAAGACGAATTTCTGAATTTGTTAAATTTAAATTTTTAATCTCATCATAAGCAATAACTGAATAACCTAATTTTTTATTTTTAATTTCTTTGAGATTATTAATCACCAAACAAAAAAACTTTCTTAGTTCTAATTTTTCTTTTAATAGAACATTATTTAGTATAAAATTATAGTCTCCTCCTCTTTCAATTAATTTTGAAGATTCTTTTAAAGCATCTTCTGCATGTCTTGCTCTAAAAAATAAACTGTCTGTGCAGATTCCTAATAATAATCTGTTTGCAATTTCTCTGTCAATTTCAATATTTTTATTTTCAAAAAAATCCAGTAATATAGAACAAGTGGAAGTTTTTCTTGAAGAAACATAATTTAAAGTTCCAAAATAAGAATTTGTCTCATGATGGTCTATATTTATCACAGAAATATTTTTTGGAAATTCAAAATCTTCTTTTTCTGTCAGCATTTCTTTTTTATTAATATCAAGAGATAAAAACAAATCAAAATTCTCTAAATTCATCTCACTTATATCAATTCCAAATTCAACTTCTCTTGAAAAATATAATTCAAGAAGATTATTCGAAAGGCTATCAGAACTGATAATTTTGACTTTTTTTCCTAATTTCTCTAAGAAATATTTCATTGCACAGCAACTTCCCAAAGAATCGCCATCAGGCCCTCTGTGAAGACTCATTAAAATATTTTCTGAATTTTTTATTTTTTCAAAAATTTCCTCAAAAGAATCATTGTGCATTTTATTCTTTTTCCAATATCTCTACGTTTATTCCTTTTTCTTTGCAAAGTTCTCTGAATTCTTCTGCATCATCATCACTTCCGACAATACTTCCATAATGCATTGGAATTGCAATAGAAGGTTTTATTAATTCTGCAGCATCTGCAGCTTCTTCTGCATTCATTGTAAATCTTCCGCCTACTGGCAATAGAGCAATAAAGTTCTTATTTGATCGATTATATCCTGTAAGTTTCTGCATTTCAGGAATTTTATCTGTATCTCCAGCATGATAAATTAAGACATTGTCCATCTTAATTAAATATCCTAACCATCCCTCTTCTTTTGGATGAAAGGATTTGTCAATATTATAAGCAGGCAAAGAATAGATTTTTACATTATTTAAATCAATTTCCTGATTAGGCTCTATAATCTCTATTTTAATTGGAATTTCAAATCGTGTGATTTTGCTTTGAGCATCTACTGGAAGAATTATTTTTGTCCCCTCTTTTATAATCTTTTTTATATCAGCAATACTGCAGTGATCATAATGGCTATGAGTGATTAAAATAATATCTGCTTTTTCAAGATTCTCTTTGATATTATAAGGGTCTATATAGATTGTCTGTGAATTTTTAATTAAAAAACCAGCATGTCCGAGCCATCTTAGTTCAATTTTACCCAGTTTCATACATTAAAAAAATTATAATGAGTTTTTAAAGATTTAGTATGTATTTTAGAATATAAACTAATAAAAAGAGCATATAGGTATTCAAAACATAAAGATGAAAGTCTATACAGAAGGAGGACTAAAAAGATTATTAGAAGGAGTAACCATAGAGATAGAAGTAGAAAAAGGAGACAGAATATTAAAAGATGACTACAATGGAACATTTTTAGTTAACTCGGATGGCCTTTGCTTTAGAACATTAGATTGTACTCTGGAAAACTACAGAAAAGGAAAGAAAATAAAAGCAAATTATTTCGGTCCACTCCCATTAAAAAATATTGAGAGTCCACCTTGGCAGATATGGCCTTTAAGATAAGTTTAGTAACTCTTTCTCCATCCATCCATTTTTCCTGTCTTTAGTTTTTTATCAAGTATTTCAAGTTCTTCATAAATTCCCTCAATCAACTCATAATTTTTTGCTTCTTCTAAACTAATCCATTTATAATCTGTAAGAGCAGGACATAATCTAGGTTCTGCATCTTCAACAGGTTCAGCATATAAACTTATAATCAGCGAAGGAATTCCATCATTTCTAATATAAACCAAACTAGTAACATAATTAATGTTATTTATCTCTAATCCTACTTCTTCTCGAATTTCTTTTTTAGCTAAATCTTCCAGAACATTATACCAATGAGAAGAGGTGTCTTTTTCTTTTAAAGCATAATCCAACACTTCCAGCTTTCCTCCAGGAACAGTCCACTTTCCAGGAAAAGCTTTTTCCCAATCAGCTCTTTTTGTGATTAAAAATTTTCCTTCTTTATTCACTAAAATCACAGTAGCAGTCACATAATGAACCGAGTTTTTATCATATTTCATAGAAGATAAAAATCAAAAGGGATTTTAAGGATTATTGTGATGTATTAATAAACTTCACATTAATCTTTTTCTTTTTATTTTTGAAAATTTCAACAATTGTTTAAAATTCTTTTTATAATAAAACCAAAACACTTAAAAAACTCTTTTTTTTGGTTTTAGTATAAATGAGTTCTGCTTGTTTATTAAAATATCAAAATGGCTATAGAAAAAGGAAAAAAAGTTAAAATTGAATATGAAGGCAGTTTAGATAATGGAGAAACTTTTGACAGTTCTGAAAAGCACGGACAGCCTTTGGAATTTACTATTGGAGAAGGAAAAGTCATTCCTGGATTTGAAAATGCTGTTAAAGAAATGGAAAAGGGACAGGAAAAAGAAATAAAAATTGAACCTAAAGATGCTTATGGTGAGAAAAAACCAGAATTAATGCAAAAAATTTCAAAACAACAGCTTCCAGAAGATGCCAGAGATAAAATTCAGCCAGGAAGTGTTTTAGGAATGCAGACTCCGCAGGGACAACAAGTTCCAATTAAAGTCATAGATATTACAGACGATGACATAACAGTTGATTTAAATCATCCTTTAGCAGGACAAAATCTGAATTTCAAAATAAAAGTTTTAGAAGTTGAATAATTCTTCTTTTAGAATTAATTAATATCACTCTCATCAGAATCTTCGGGCTCTTCTTTTGTGTCTTCATTTTCCCATTTGTCTTCTAGCATGTTTAACTCCATTTTAATAAATCTATAGTTTAGACAAAAACCTACATTTTATTAATTTTTAAAAATTTCTACATCCTGAAAGATAGAAACAAACATATTATTAAAAAACTTAAAATAAATTAATATTATTCTTTTTACAATAATCTCTTATTTCATCACTCCACAAACTTGATTGAACCTCTCCTATGTGCGCTTTTCTTAGAAGGAACATGCAAAGTCTTGACTGTCCTATACCTCCTCCCACAGATTCAGGAAATTCTCCTGCAAGAAGTCTTTTATGCCACTCCAGCCCCATTCTATTTTCATTATGTGTTATTTTTAATTGCCTGATTAAAGCATTTCTATCAACTCTGATTCCCATTGAAGAGATTTCAAAAGATTTTCTAATAACAGGATTCCAAAAGATTATATCTCCATTTAAAGTCCAGTCGTCATAATCTGGAGCTCTTTCATCATGAATTATATTTCCATTTATATCTCTTCCGATACCTATTAAAAAAACAGCGCCGTATTTTTCTGTTATCTTATCTTCTCTCTCTTTTGGTTTTAAATCTAGATATTTATCCATTAAATCCTCAGTAGAAAGAAAAGTTATTTTTTCAGGAAGAACAGGTTTTATTTCTGGATATTTTTTAGAAACCATTTTCTCTGTCTCTTTTATAGTTTTATATATTTTTTTAACAATATTTTTTAGAAAATCTAAATTTCTATCTTCTTTTTTTATTGCTTTTTCCCAGTCCCACTGGTCCACATAAATAGAATGCAAATTATCTAAAATTTCTTCATCAGGGCGTATAGCATCCATATCTGTATATAATCCTTCTTCTATCCTAAATCCATAATCTTTTAATGCCATTCTTTTCCATTTTGCAAGTGAAAAAACAATTTCAGCATTAATTTTTGGATTGTATTTTATGTTAAATGAAACTTTTCTTTCCTTACCATTTAAATCATCATTTATTCCAGTACCTTTTTTTACAAATCTAGGAGCAGACACCCTCTGCAGATTTAATTTTTCAGAAAGTTTTTTTTCAAAAAAATCCTTGATTAACTTTATTGCTTTTTCCGTCTCCCTCAAATTTAAAATACTTTCATATCCTTTTGGAGTTAATTGATTTTTTGACATTTTAAATTTCAAAATAAAAGTTTTAGATGTTGAATAAATTAGGGCTTCATTCTATTCACTGTTCTAGGAAAAGGAATTGCGTCTTTAATGCTATCTAAACCACAAATCCATTTTATCAGCCTCTCTGTTCCTAATCCATAACCTCCATGAGGAACAGCACCATATGAATGTGTCTCAAAATAATAGGAATAATCTTCTAATTTTTCTCCTTTTGCTTTCAAAGATTTTTTAAGCTCTTCTAAGTTAATGTCTCTTTCACTTCCTCCCACCAATTCTCCATTTGCTTCTGGAGCAAGCATGTCAAAGCATCTCGCTGTTTTAGAATTTTTTGGTTCATGAGGCTTATAAAAAGCCATAATATCCTTTGGATAATGAGTAACAAAAATCGGAGTGTCATAAACTTCCATAAGTTTTTCTTCTTCAATTGTTCTCAAATCTTTTCCCCATTTAATATTTATTTTCTTCTTTTCTTTTAGAATTTTTAATGCTTCATCATAAGTTATTATTGGAAATTTCTTTTTCAAACTTGGTTGTAATTTTTCAATATCTCTTCCTAAAAATTTTAATTCCTTTGAATTTTTTTCTAAAACTTTTTTCAGAACATATTTTGTCATTTCTTCAGCATAATTCATAATTTCATCTAAATTTGCCCACGCAACTTCCATTTCAGTATGCCAGTATTCTGTTAGATGTCTTGAAGTTTTTGATTTTTCAGCTCTGAATGATGGAGCAATACAATAAACTTTTTCCAGAGCATAAATTGCAGCTTCTGCATAAAGTTGCCATGTTTGAGTCAGATACATCTTTTTACCAAAATAATTAATTTCAAACAAAGTAGGCCCTTCTTCTGCACCTCCAGGAATTATCACAGGACTTTGAAATTCATAAAATCCTTTTTTTCTAAAATATTCATGCAGAGCTCCAAATACAGTGCTTCTTATTTTTAAAATCGCAGTCATTTTCCTGCTTCTTAACCATAAGTGTCTTCTATCTCCTAACAATTCTTCGTTCAAATCTTTTTGAATAGGAAATTCATCTGCTTTTCCAATAATATTTATTTTTTCAACTTCAATTTCATAATCTGTTGGTGCTCTTTTGTCTTTCTTAATTTCTCCATAAATCTCTAAACTAAATTCCACTTGTAGTTTGTCGATTTCATTCCATTGTCTTTCAAATTTTTCATAAGACAAAACACACTGAATGATATTACTGGAATCTCTAATAACAAGAAACTTTTTTTTATTGCTTCCTCTTTCTCGATAAATCCATCCTCGCACAGCTACTTTTCCTTTTCCTTTGTTTATTGCATCTGAAATTGATAGAAATTTCATTTTAAGGTGTCGTCCTCTCAGTATCTCTTGGAAAGAGAACAGCTTCTCTTATATTTTGAAGATTCAATAATACTTGTGTCAATCTTTCTATACCTATTGCGAATCCGCCATGAGGTGGAGCTCCGTATTTAAAAAATTTAGTGAACCACTCAACACTTTCAAGAGACATTCCTCTTTCTTTAATATTTTTAATTATATTATCATAACGATGCTCTCTTTGTCCTCCTGAAGAAAGCTCCATACCTCTAAAATTCAAATCCACACTTTTAGCCCATTGTTCATTTCCCAAAGAACCCTCCATTACATAAAAAGGTTTTATCTTATGAGGAAATCCATTAAAAAAATAAAAATCAGAATTATATTTATTTTTGATATGTTCCCATAATATCTTTTCAGATTCAGCATCCAAATCTTCTCCATAAATATCTTTTCCTTTTTTCTTTAGAATATCATAAATTTCAGGAAACTTTAATTCTGGAAAAGGAATTTTAGGAACTTTCAGCTTAATTCCAAGCAGATTCAGTTCATCTTTACATTTATCTATTACATTTTTGATAGCAGAGACAATCATTTCTTCTTCAATCTTCATAGTATCTCTCTCATCTTTTATAAAAGCAAGTTCAACTGCACAGGTTCTATGTTCACATATATGTTTTATAGTATGGCTTTTTTCAGCTCTCCAGCTAGGTCCAATATCATATAATTTTTCTATTCCTCCAAGAATTGTAAGCTGTCTGTGTAATTGCGGATCCTGCCTAAGAAATGCTTTTTTATTAAAATATTTCACTTCAAAAACTTCTGAACCAGATTCAGAAGCAACACCCATAAGAGAAGGAGTAAAAACTTGGATAAATCTTTCTTTATTCAGATAATTTTGCATTCCTTCTATCAAAGCTGATTGAATTCTGAAAATCGCCAAATTTTTCGGCTTTCTCAAATCCAAACTTCTATAATCCAGTCTCTTAGACAAATCTGTGAAAGTTGTTTTTTCATTAACATGAATTGGAAGTTTTTCAGATTTGCTTATCACTCTAATATCAGAAACTTCTATTTCTACATCTCTTCTTACAAACTCTGCTTTAACTTTCGCTTTTTTAACTTTACCTTTAATCTCAACCACACTTTCAAGACTTAATTCAGAAAATTTTTCTATTAACAATTTATCATTTATTACACACTGCACAATTCCAGTAGAATCTCTAATCAACAAAAATTTTAATTTTGCTAAATTACGAATTTCATAAATCCATCCTTTTAACAAAACTTCTCTGCCTGCTTTTAAGTCTTTGATATAAATACTCTTCATAATCATCAAAGAAAAATAGAATTTATTAAGTTTTGGTTATTGACTTTATTGAAACTTTATTTTTTCATTCTAAACTTCTATCTATTAAGATTTTTACAGAATTTAATTTCTTAAAAAGAGATTATCAAAAGCAATCTATCAAAAATATCTTAATTTCTATCTATAAGCTCAGTATTAATTAATAACTCAGAAATAAAATAAATA
>CAZOOJ010000001.1:0-105769 GCA_964581415.1 Candidatus Woesearchaeota archaeon | reverse complement strand
TCTATATGCCCAACCATTCCAATATTTAATTCTGGAATTTCTTTTGCCATAACAAAAAGAGAAACAATCAAGTTAAAAGGTTTTTGGATTAAGACTCTGGTAAAACTCTGCATTTTTCATAAATTTTTTTCTGATAATAAATAATATCTTATAGACATAACTTTTTGAATAATTTCTTAAAACAACAAAATCATCTAAATAAATTAGAAAATAATTGAGTGATTGATAATTACAAGAAATTGATTTTTATAGGAATTTGAAAAAGCATTATTTTTCATCCTAACAAAAAATAAGCAGCAGCCATTGAAATTATTAATGCAATTGATATCCATATAATTATTTTTTCTTTTCTTTTTCTTATTTTTGCTCTTTCATAAGCTTCATCTATTTCTTTATCTTTTTTAGAAGTATTCTTATAACTCTTTTTTTTAGAATAACCAAATTCTTTTTCTTCTTCTGTAATGATTTCTGATGTCATTTTTCCTGCAATTCCCTATAAACACTATCAGCTGCAACAGCACCTTCTCCACATGCGCTTATAATCTGTTTTAGAGGATTATTAGTTATGTCTCCTGCTGCATAAATTCCAGAAATATTTGTTTTTTGTTCTTTATCTACTTTAATATAATCTCCTTCCATTTCTAAATTTAATTTTTCAGCTAATTCAACATTAGGAACACTTCCAATTTCAATAAATAATCCATCAATTCCAATAACTCTTTCAGAATTAATTTCTATTTTTTCTAATCTTTCTTTTCCAATAAGTTTTGTGATATTTGAATTAAAAATTTTTTCAATTTTTACTTCATCAACCTTTTTTCTTAATGAAGGCTCTGCTTTTAAAAATTTATTTTTTCTATAGATGATATACACTTTTTTTGCAAATTCAGATAAAAGCAAAGCAGCACTTAAAGCAGCATTTCCACCACCCACAATTGCTACATTTTTATTTCTATAAAATTCAGCATCACAAGTTGCGCAATAACTGATTCCTTTACCCATAAATTTTTTTTCATTTTCTAACTGAAGTCTTCTTCTCTCACATCCAATTGCTAAAATTATTTTTTTTGCAGAAAACTCTTCTTTACCTGCAGTAATTATGAAATTTTTTTCTTTTTTTATATTCCTAACTTCTTCTGGTTTTATTTCTACTCCTAAATTTTTAACTTGCTTAATCATACTCATCATAAGTTTAGGCCCTGTTATTTCTTCATAAGAAGGATAATTACAAACTTTGCTTGCTTCTCCTGCTAAGCCTCCTGGAAGTTTTCCAATAACAAGTGTGTTTAATTGATATCTCGCAGCATAAATTGCTGCTGTTAAACCTGCAGGACCTGAGCCTATAATTACCAAATCATATTCCATTAGAATAATTAAGAATTTTAATTTAAAAACATTTGGTAAAATTCTGTAAAAACCTTTATTAATCTATCTTCTTTTAATTAAATATGAAAAAAAGAGTTGCAGAAATAATAAAAAAAGCTTTAAAAGAAGAAAAATTTAATTTAAAAACTGATAAAATTTTAGAATTTCTCGAAACTCCTTCTTCTCCTGACTTTGGTGATTATGCTTTTCCATGTTTTTTTCTTGCGAAAGAATTAAAGAAAGAACCTTTTGAAATCGCTTTAGAATTAAGGAAAAATATAGGAAATTTTCCTGAAACAGATTTTGAAGATATTCAGACTAAAGGAAGTTATGTAAATTTTTTCTTAAATAGAAAAGATTTAGCAAGAAAAGTTTCCTGGGATGCTATAACTCAAAAGAAAAATTATGGTAAATTAGATTTGGGAAAAAGAAAAAGATTAATGATAGAGTTTCCTTCACCAAATACAAACAAGCCTCTTCATTTAGGACATCTTAGAAATATGGCTATAGGAGAGAGTCTTTCAAGAATTATGGAATTTGAAGGAAAGAAAGTAATAAGAGCAAATCTAAACAATGACAGAGGAATTTCTATCTGTAAATCTATGCTCGCATATAAGGAATGGGGAAGAAATAAAACTCCTGAAGAAAAAAAAGTTAAATCAGATCACTTTGTTGGAAATTTTTATGTTTTATTTAATAAAAAATTAAAGAAAAACAAGAAGCTTCTTAAAAAAGCTCAAGAAATGCTGAGAAAATGGGAGGAAGGAGATAGAGAAACTCTTATGCTCTGGAAAATAATGAACAATTGGGCTCTTAATGGATTTAAAGAAACTTATGAAAAATTTGGAATAAAACATGATGTAACTTATTTTGAAAGTAAATTATATAAAAAAGGAAAAGAAATAATTGAAAAAGGAATAAAGAAAAAAATATTTACAAAACTAAAAAAAGGAGAAGTTAAAATAAATCTTGAAGAAGAGGAATTGGGAGAAAAGATTTTGTTGAGATCTGACGGCACTTCCTTATATATTGTTCAGGATTTGGCACTTGCAAAAATAAACTTTGATAAATACAAGTTAGATGAATATTATTATGTGGTTGGTAACGAACAGAATTATCATTTTAAAGTTCTTTTTTCTATTCTAGATAAACTTGGATTTCAAAATAAAGAGTTAAAACATCTTTCTTATGGAATGGTTAATTTGCCTGAAGGAAAAATGAAAAGCCGTGAAGGAGAAGTTGTTGATGCAGATGATTTAATGGAGAAGTTGGTTCTTATGGCTAAAAAAGAAATAAAAAAAAGAGAACCAAAAATAAAAAAACAGGAACTTGAAGAAAGAAGCGAAATTGTTGCTTTGAGTGCTATAAAATATTTTTTACTTAAAGTAGATATGAAAAAAGACATGCTTTTTAATCCCAAAGAAGCATTAAATTTTGAAGGAAATTCAGGTCCTTATTTGTTATACTCCTATGCAAGAGCAGGCTCAATTTTAAAAAAATCAGAAAATAAAGACAAGTTTGAAGTTCCTGAACTTGAAGAAAAAGAATTTAAACTTGTAAAGAAAATTTTTATTTTTTCAGAGATTGTTAGAAAATCTTATGAAACTTTAAATCCTTCTTTAATTGCAAATTATTCTTATGAACTATCTCAAATCTTCAATGAATTTTATGATGAATGCAGAGTTATTGGTTCAGAACAAGAAGCATTTAGATTAGCATTGATTGAAGCTTTTAGACAAACTTTAAAAAATTCTTTTTGGCTTTTAGGAATTAAAACCTTAGAGAGAATGTAAAAATTCTATAAACAAGACTTTGGAAAATTCTTCTAAAAGAAGGCACTTATCTTATTTCTGAGTTATTAATTAATACTGAACCTATAAATAGAAATTAAGATATTTTTGATAAATTGCTTTTGATAATCTATTTTTAAGGAATTAAATTCTGTAGAAATTATTAATAATGGATAAAATTTATGAAGAAAAAAAGAGTTTTAGTAAAACCAAAAATAAAAAGTTATTTAAATAATCTTTTTTTATTAATTTTAATTAAAAGAGGATATAAAAATGGTTCATGTAAGAAGAATGAATGAATCTTATTTTGCAGAACTTTTAAAAGAGTTGAATGTAGTAGGAGAATTGATTCGAGCAAGACAAGAAGAAAAACAAGGAGTTTTGGATGAGTTTGACAGTGAATCTAAAAGATTTTTCTTTGGAAAGATTTCAGAAAAAGCATTGGCTTCGTCTGTAAAAAAGACAAATGCTGAAATTAGTGAATTAGACAGAGAAATAAGAAAAAATATAACTCGGGCAAGAAGTATTTCAGAAAGATTAGGCAAAATTGCTTCTTCTCAAGCTCCAGAAAGTTATAGAGTAACTCTTTCAGGAGTATCTGAAAGAAAAGTTAAGAAATCAAAAAAAAGCAAGAAGAAAAAACTCCCAAAGAAAAAGCATGCAAAAAAGAAAATCAAAAAGTCAAAGAGATAAATCAAAACATATTTAAATATATTCTTATTGATATTATCAATCTAATTAAATTAAAAGGAGGTGAAAGATGGCAAAACAATCAGGAGGAAAAGTATTGAGCTTTATTGCTTGGATGACTGGTGTGATAGTCTCACTTGCAGTTGGTTTTGCAATGATTGGAGGAACGTTATCCCTTCCATGGTGGCTTGGCGGGAATACTTTAGCAATGATAGCTGGATGGATTGTTGTAATTACAACATTAATAGGAGCAGCGATGGCAATACTTAAAAGATAAACTAATTTATTTTAATTTTTTAATTTTTATTAATTTTTAATCTGTTTCTTATTTTTATTTTTTAAAAAAATAATTAAAAATAAAAAAGAAATAGAGGATTTTAAAAAAACAAGAATTTTAAAACCCATATTATCAAAATAAGCCATAACAGAATTGGAAGCCAGGCTTTTTTAAATAAGTCTCTTTTAGTAAATATCTTTGTAAATAAAGGCATAATCTCTTTTCCATAAACTGCAAAAGTCATTCCTGTTAATAATGCTCCGAGAACTACTCCTCCTATAATCTGAATAATTGTTAAATACTGAATCAGATAATAAAAGATAATTACTGTTAATACTAATTCGATTCCTAATAATAAATTAGGTTTTTTGTAAAGATTTCTTACAAAATTCTTCCAAGATTTTGGAAAAATTAACAAAAATAATATCTTTATTAGTCCAGCAAGTACAAAGATAAATGCTATAGTTTCTAATGAATTCATTTTTCATCACCCTCCTTTCAATTCTTTCTAATTAGTTAAAATTAATCAAGATAGTTTTTAGATTTTATCTCCAAAAAATAAAATTAATCTATTCTAAAAAATCTCAAATTATACTCACAATTGTTTTTATTTTCATTATATCTTACACCAACTTGCTGATTATTCTCACAGAGAATTATTTCTTGAGAAGGGCACGATTTTATGACATTAATAATTCCAGAAATAAACACCATCTCATAAGAAGTGCAGAAATTGCAAGGCAATTCTGAAACATTTGAATTTAATTCACATGAACAATCTATTAATGTACATAGATTATTAGAAGGAAAGAATTTAGCTATTACAAAACTTAATAATATTAATATTAGAATAATCAATAATATTAATAAGATAATTTTTGTTTTTGTTAAATTAAAAATTTTTTTTAAATTCATTTTTTTAATCTTTTTTTATGTTTCTTATCTTATTCTTTTTAACAAGCATAATCCATTTTTACTTTACCTTTTTCATTTCTCTCCAAGCAAGTTCAAACATTTGTTCTAAAGCAGAAGCGAAGAACTCTGTATTTATCCAAATACCAATATCATAATTTGGATGGAATTTTTCATCATCTAAAAGCATGAACATTAACTGATTTGAATCAATAATCAAGAATCTTGCTTTTATTTTTTCAAGACTTCTTATTTCAGCAACTTTTTTTAAATCTCTAGCAACCTTGATATTATTGCTGTTTATTGGTGCTGCAATTCTTATTTTTACACCTCTTCTTTTACATTTTTCCAAACTTGGCATTAGAGATTCAAATTTTCTGTTAATTCCCTCTGCTGTTGTTATTAAAGTTATTGTTTTTTCAGCACTAGATACCATCATATCTAAATGATTATAGAGATTTTGTCTTCCTCTTAAACTTCCAGATAATTCAGAAGGTTCAACAAATTTTATTCCTTTGTTAAAGAGAGTATTTAATTCTTCAAGAACTTCATCTCCTTTTAATTTTTCAAGCCTTTCTGTTTTTTCTTTAGCATTTTTCATTAAATTTTTTTTAACTCTTTCTACAACTTCTTCAGGTTTTAAAGCAACAAATCTTATTGGTTTTCCAAGTTTCATAATAACAAAACCTTTTTTCTCTAGACTTTCTAAAATATCATAAGTTCTTGAACGTGGAACATCAGATATATTGCTTAATTCTCCTGCAGTTGAATTTCCTCTAGAGAGAAGAGCAGCCCAAACTTTTACTTCATAAAGATTTAAATCAAAAATTTTTCTTAACCTACTTAAAAATTCTTCTTTGACAATCATTTTCTTTTTAAAGTTTACCTCTATTTTTAAAGATTATTATCCTACAAGCGTAACCTTTTAAATTACTCTTAGGTAGTTAATTAAAGATTATTATTCTTCCTCTTTTATCTTTTATTTTAAAATCAACATTATTTTTAAATCTTTCCTTTTCAGTTGTAACAATTTCTAATTTTTTTAAGTTGGTTCTTTTCACTATAAATTTTATATTTTTTTCCAAAATTTTTTTGAAATTTTCATCAGTAATAATTTTTGTTTTAACTTTTTCTTTCTGCTGCAATCCTAATTTTTTTCTAAATGCTTGAATGTTTCTCGATATTTCTCTTGCATAACCTTCTGCTTCAAGTTCAGAATCCTTAGAAATATCTAATTCCACTAAAATGTCTCTGTCTTTTTTTTGAAATTCAATTTTTTTAATATTTAATTGAGATTTAATTATTTCTTGAAGCTCCTTATCTAACTTTAAATTTCCAGATATAATTGCTTTTTTTAAAGGCCATCTTAATCCTATTTCCACAGAATTTCTTTTTGCTAATCCTTTTTCAATTATTTCAAAAACAATATCAAAATTTTCTTCAAGTTTCTTGTCAATTTTTTTCTCGTCTACTTTTGGCCATTTACTTAAATGTACAGAATCTTTGCTGAATTGAGAAAATATTTTTTCTGATATATAAGGTGCGAATGGAGCAAGTAATAAAGAGATATTCTTTAAAATTTTTTCAATAATTCTGGAGATGTCCTCTCTATTCCTAGTTATCTTAATATAACTTCTTGAAAAATCATTAATTACAAAATTTTGAATTTCATTAAAAGAAATATCTATTCTATAATTCTCTAAATTTTCAGTAATTTTTTTAATAACAGAATTAAGTCTGCTTAAAATCCATTTATCTTCTAATTTTTCTTTAGATTTTTTATTTTCTAACTGCATATAATATCTATTAGCATTATAAAGAATTGTTAAAAAAGGAATAACAGACTCTTTCATCATATCATAGGAAAATCTTTTTGAATTACCTGCGTCTGCTGTGCAAAATTGAAGACGAATCGCATCCACTCCTGTTCTGTCAATTATATCTTTGGGATTAATTATATTTCCTTTACTTTTGCTCATTTTTTCACCTTTTTCATCCACTATGTGTCCAGCACATATGACATTTTTGTAAGCAGATTTGTTAAATAAAATCGTTGCTAATACATGCATAGTATAAAACCATCCTCTGGTTTGATCTATTGCTTCTGAAACATAATCATAAGGAAATCTTTTTTCAAATTCCTTTTTATTTTCAAAAGGATAATGAAACTGCGCGAAAGGAGCGCTTCCAGAATCATACCAACAGTCAATTACATCAGGAATTCTTTTCATTTGTTTTCCACATTCACATTTTAATTTTATGTTGTCAATTGTTGATTTATGCAAATCAATTTCTCCTGTAATTTTTTGAATAGAATTTTCCTTTAATTCTCTAATACTTCCAATAACTTTTTCTTTTCCACATTCACATTTCCAAATAGGAAGAGGAGTACCCCAGAACTTGAAACGAGATAAGGACCAATCCTTTGCTCCTTCTAGCCATTTTCCAAATCTTCCGTCACGAATATGTTTAGGCTCCCAGTTTATTTCTTTGTTTATTTTTACCAGTTTATCTCTGATGGAACTAACTTTAACAAACCAGGAATTTACTGCATAATACAATAAAGGAGAATCACATCTCCAGCAAAAAGGATAAGAGTGTGTTGTTTTTTCTGTTTTATAGAGCAAACTTCTTTGTTTTAAATCTTCTTTTATTTCGTCTTCAACATCTTTGACAAATCTGCCCTGCCATTTTGGAACAAGTTCATTGAAAGTTCCGTTTTGATTGACTGTATGAACTAAAGGGAGATTCTCTTTTTTACAAACTTCATAATCATCTTCTCCATACATTCCTGCTGTATGGACAACTCCTGTTCCATCCTCTGTTGTTACAAAATCAGCTAGAATAATTTTATGGGAATTTTCATTTTCAGCTTGCTTTATTTTATATAAAGGTTCATAGCCTATTCCAACCAAATTTTTTCCTTTTAATTCTTCTATTATTTTATAATCTTCTTTAAGAACATTTAATCTTTCTCTTCCTAAAATTAAACTATTTCCATCTTCTAATTTTACTTTGACATAATCAATATCTTCTCCTACAGCCAATGCAACATTTCCAGGAAGAGTCCATGGAGTTGTAGTCCAGGCAAGAATATATTCATTAGATTTTCCTTTTAATTTAAATGCAATATAAACAGATTCTTCTGTTATGTCTTTATATCCTAATGAAACTTCATGACTTGACAGAGGTGTTCCACATCTTGGACAAAAGGGCACGACTTTATAGTCTTCATAAAGCATTTTTTTATTATAAAGCTCTTTCAGACTCCACCAGACACTTTCAATATAATTGTTCTCTAAAGTCACATAAGGATTTTTTAAATCAATCCAATAGCCTAACTCTTCTGTTGAAATATTCCATTCAGAAATATTTGAAAAAACATCTTTTTTGCATTGATTTATGAATTTTTTAACTCCATATTTTTCTATATCTTTTTTAGAATCTAATTTTAATTTTTTTTCTACCTGAACTTCAACAGGTAATCCGTGACAGTCCCAACCTCCCTTTCTAGGAACAGAAAATCCCTGCATAAATCTAAATCTACATATTAAATCTTTGTATGTTCTCGCTTCAAGATGATGCAATCCTGGAGGAGCATTTGCAGTTGGAGGTCCTTCCAAAAAAGAAAATAATTTTTTTTTAGAATCGTATTGGATAGATTTCTCTATTTCTTTTTTATTCTTCTTCCAAATTTCCTTAACTTCACTTTCAACAGTTTTAAAGTCATACATTTTATCTATTCAATGTTTTTTTTATTTTTAAATTTTTAATCTAACCAATAATTCCAATCATAACTCCCAAATATTTTACATAACTCTTTTGCTTTTTCTGGATTTAGTCTTTTTAATCTGTCTACTAACTTAAATGAAGCATTATTTATAGAGGTAACTGTTACTCTTCTTTTACTTATTAAGATATCTGCAAATTCTTTTGCAAAGGAATATTTTCCTTCTCTAATGTTTCTTAAAAGTATTCTTTTTTCTTCATAGTCAAGACTACGCTTTCCATTTCCTTCATAACCCATATTATCTAATAAATCCATTAAAACTTCCTGCAATCTTTGAATCCAAAGATTGCAATCAAATAATTATAATTCTGTTTAGAATATTTCCAGCTAAGATAATCTTTCTAATATTTAAAATTCTCTTAGACATTATAATTCTATAAAATAAATGTTTTTAAATTTTTCTTAAGAACTTTATTTAGCAGGATTTACAACTTTTCCCATAAACAGTATATTTCCTGTTTCTTTTTCCTGAATTATAAATATAAATGGATGGTCTGCTCTGAAGAAATTCGGCATACTACTTGTTGCCTTCATACTTACAGCAGTTGCTGCAGCTGCTTCTGTTCCTTTTTCATCAACTTTAACATATGCTTGATGAATTACAGAACTGATAAACAAATCTTCATATTCAGTCATTCCTGAAAAATCTGCATTTTTTATATCAAATGCTAGTGGCATTCCCATTGCACTTAATGTATCTTTCATAAAATACTTTGTATCAAATTCAAATTTTGGAAGAGATATTGAATCCAACTTTGTTTCCTGCATTTGAAATTTATATTCCTTAAGTTTTTCAGATGATAGTTCTATATCTTCAAGAGTATAATCATAATTAATTCTTTCTCCTGTTTCAAAATCATATGTTTCTCCTTGTTTTGGTAATAAAATTAACATAGAAATTTTTTCTCCTTTATATGGAAGTTCTAAAATTTGTAATTTTTCTAATTCAGCATAATTAAATTCAGCTTTTTTAGGATTCATATGCATCATTTGTGTTTTAACAATATTTATTGGAGTTATTTTAAAATCCTGTTCACGAGTATCAGATTTATCAAATTCCCATTCCCATGTTCCTTTAAAGTAAATAGCATTTGTTAGAACAAGCCTTGTCATTGAATTAAGCACACCTAGAGGAATTAAATTCTTAATTTTATTATTAGTCTGTTCTTCAATAAATGAATTGATTGTTTGTCTTGATTTTTCTGTTTCTCTAATAAAATCCAAATTTGCTGCTTTTCCTCCATAATATTGTTCAACTCTATTCATATATTCTTCAAGAAAAGGGTAATCATACTGAGCCCATAAAGCATTTCCTGTTCTTAATTCATATTCTTTATTTTTTTCATTGATATTATTATAAATTGCTGCAAAATTAGATCTTAATACATTCTCTTCTGGAAAATGAAAAACAGATTTTATCTCATCTGCTGTTTGTTCTTTAGCACCTTCATAAGTCATTGCTAATGCAGCAGAAATACTATAAGGTGAATAGAAGATATTATTTCCATTAGATTTATCTAATTCTGAATATAAATCAAAAGCAAATTCATTGTTTGCATTTACAACTTCCTGAATTCCTTGTAATGTTGAGCCAGTTTCATTTGCTAAAGGAGACTGATTTGGGAAATATGGAAAAATAAACAATAGAGTTGTAGATGTTACTAAAGCAACTGAAAAAAATATTATTAAAAATATTAAGAGTTTTTTGTTCATTATAATTTATAGTTTAAAGAATATATAAATTTATCTTTAAAGACTCTTTAAAAATTCTTCTTCTAAAAAATGAAGTTTGTCTGGAATAATAAAACAATAAGGACTTTGAATTTTTTTGTTTTTTAAATTTTTTACTGAATCATAATAAATTTTACTCTGATTTGTTCCTAATCTAGAACAAATTAAAATTTTATTTAATTTAATCTTATATCTTTTAGATACTTTTTCTAATTTTTCTAAACTCTCTTTAAGATTTAATCCAATATCTATCAAAATCAAACTATGAGCATTGATAGATTGATTTTCTTTTACAATCTTCATAAAACTATCTGCTTCAAATTTCGGAAGACTTGCTATTTTTCCAAATTTATATAATTGCAGTCCTGTTTCTGAAATCGCATCTAAAATTGAAGCATTGGAAATTATTTTAAAACTAATCTTTCTTTTTTTTGCTTCTAATATTAAAGAGATATGTGTAGTAGCAACTAATGGAGAACCATAAACTAACAATGCAATATTCTGCTCTTTTGCTTCTTTTAATAGTATATTGTCTTCAACTTCTTCTCTTTTAAGTTCAATAATTTTTTTTCCAATTAATTCCTGCAGTTCTTTAATATCATAAGGAAAATCTACAGTATAATTCTCTAAATAAATCCTTCTACAATTTTTTATAGAATTCATTGTTTCATATGTAAAACTTTCTTTATTCAAGCCCAATCCTATTAAATATAGCATAAATTCTCAAGAAGAAATTACTTTATTAAACTTATGAATTGATGTCTTTTTTAAATGATTCTGTAAATATTTAAACTAAAGTGCAATCTTTTTTTAGTTGAAAAAGGAGGTTTAAAATGGCTAAAAAGAAATCTAAGAAAAAAGAAGGAAAAAAGAAATAATTTTCTCAACCATCTTTGTTTTTTATTTTTAATTCTTCTTCAAACATCTACTAGTAACTATAATTATAAACAAAAATGTAAAAAATAAAATATCATTTTTGATTATTAAAGTTACTATTGTTCCTATAAAACTCAGAAGAATAATTGATTTGAAATATTTCTCTCCAGATTTGAGCTCTTCTTTTGTCCATCTCGCGAGAAGGTTTCCTAGAAATATTCCTAAAATTAATATAAAAATTCCAATTAGTATCTTTATTAAATATTGCATAAAAATATTTAAGAAAGAGAGTTTTTATAATTAATCATGTATTCAAGATATCTTGTTATTGCAAGCAAAAAAGACACAGCAGGAATAAACATAACTACAGCCCTATCTCAGTTTCGGCAAAATCCTCTGATTTCTTCTATGAATAATAAACCAAGTTTTGATTTTTATTTATGCGGAGAGGAAATAATCTATACAGAGAATTTAGATTTAGAAAAAATTAACAAGTATGATTTTATAATATTCGCTTCAAAACATCAATCTGAAAAACATACTAAAACTCTTTCTATTCATTCTCCTGGAAATTGGCTTTTTATTTCACCGAAATTAGGAGGAGAACCTGAGAAAGTCTGTAAAACTTCTGCTTTATTTCAAAAACAAGCTTTTGAAAAATTAAAAGAGAATTTAGAAAAATATAAACTTAATAATTATCAGATAACTTTGGAATGCACTCATCATGGACCTTTAATAGAAAAGCCATGCATGTTCATTGAAATAGGTTCTACAGAAGAGGAATGGAAAGATAGAAGAGCAGGTTTTGTTATAGCAAAAACAATTTTTGATACTATAGAAGGATTTAAAGAAAATCCTTATAATGAAATTGCAATAGGAATTGGAGGCCCTCATTATTGTCCTAATTTTAACAAAGTCCAATTAAATTCTAATGTTGCTTTAAGTCATATAATTCCACAATATGTTCTTCCTTTAAAAGAAGAAATGATTAGAGAGGCAATTGAAAAAACAGAAGAAGAAGTTGATTTTATTCTTTTAGATTGGAAAGGACTTGGAAATTCTGAAAGCAGGCAACAGGCTGTTAAAATTCTTGATAAGTTCTATCTGCAATATAAAAGAACAGGTGATATGCAAAAAGAATAATATTTATAAGATTGTATTTTCTTTAATACTAATGGGAAAAGAAGATACTATTTTATCTACTACAAATTCTAGAAAATTATATATTCCTATTTATTTTATGGGTGTTTTTTTATTATTACTGATTTTATTTTTAGAATTAAAAGGATTTTCTATAAATAAGTCTGTTTTTCTTGTAACAGTAATCTTTATATTCTTATTAATCTTAGGAACAGAAATTCACAGATTAAAAAGCAAATATGAAATATCTGCTAATTCAGTAGTTCATATAGAAGGTTATATTAATAAAACTGCTAAGAGAATAGATCTTTTCGCTATAAGTGATGTGGATGTTTCACAAAAATGGTGGCAGAGAATATTAAATTTTGGAAATGTGAGTGTCCATCTCTTCTCTGCAGAATCAACTACACCTATAAAAAATATAAATAATCCAAAAAATTTTGCATTAATTTTAGAACAGCAAATGCGTAAAAAAAGAGTAGGAGGAAGGAAAAATGTATAATGAACATCATTTAGCACATGTTAATAAGCATAAAACGAAGATGATTATAATAGTGATTTTTTTATTATTGGTTTTCTTGGTTGTTTATACTTCTGTTTTTGGAGGTTTTTCTTTTATAGGCAAAACAATTTTAAGAGAATCAGATAGTTTAAATAATACTATTGAGATTTCAGCTAGTTTAGACAAGACTTCTTTATCTTTAAGCGGAGAATTTTCAAAAATAGACATAAGAGGAAGTTCAGCATCTTTTTTATCTATTGGAGAAGGGAAATTTCCTTTAGAGGCAAGTGAGAATTTTATTATAATAGAAAATTTTGAAGGAGACATTTTTTTTAATCAAGAAGAAATTTCAAAATTAAAAGGAAAAGCATCTCAAATTTCTATTAATGGAGTTCCTGTTCTTCCTGATTCTAAGGAAACAATAAAAATTAACCTTGATGAAACTATTTTTTATAACTTTCTAAAGATAAATGATGGAATATTCATTAAAGAATTAGATTATAAAACTTCTGGAGAAATTGAATTAATTGAAAAAGGATCTTTTTTTCACTTAGATGAAGATAATATTTTAATAAAGAATTTTCAGGGAAGTTTGACAGTTGAAAATCAGTTGAATTTTAAGGGAAATATTGAAAGTTTAGATATTAAAGGAAAACAAAGAATTTCTATCTCTTCTGATAATTCTTAAATAATTAGAATTTAATAGGTTTTTTTCTGTCTTTCCATGCAACAAAACCAATTATTATTAAATATAATACTCCTCCTATTTTAGGAAGTATTAGAGATAAACTAAACCATCCAGGATATTTTCTTTTTTCAAAGATTCTCCACATAGCAATAATTATTAAAACAGAAAGAGCAATCCATCCCAAAATAGGAATTAAAAATAAGAAAATAAGAGCCCAGTGAAATTCTCCAAGTTGAAGAATCATTGCAAGATTTGCAAAAGGTATCCACGCAAGCCAATAATTTTTATATTTTAATTTTTTTGCAATTACACTCCAGGAAAGAGCAAAATAAACATAAAAAGCAATTGTAAATAAAAATGAAAGAAGAAATCCTAAGGTTATAATAGATGAAGGAAATATTCCTGCAGTAATTTTTTCAGTTAAACTAATAACACCCCCCTATAAAATCCATTTTAATATTAATTATCTATTTTGATTATTTAAATCTTTTGAAGATGAAGGTTTTGTGTGGAAAATCAATTCTGCATGATGATTAAGTAATTCTGCACAGAAGTTTATTTGACTTGCTAATAAATAGTTTATAGGAGAAGCATCATCATCCTCATTTTCATGTTCATATAATTCCTAGATTTGAAGGCGATGGTATTGATGCAGAGATGAAACAAAATAACATAGGACCTTTTAACTTAGATGATTTACAAAGTAAGATCACTGAATAAATTCTAATATTCTAAGCAAAAATGTTGCTACCTTAAACTAAGGTTAAATATCTCGTGAGGTGTTTTATGAAAAGTTTGTTGCTCTGTTTATTTACCTTGAAACAGCTATGAATATTCTTCTTTTAAAATGAGATTGCTACTTGAGGAGTGCAGAAGTTTGTTAAAAAGTGTAATTATTGACAATAAAAATTGTTGCTGTATTTGTTTTCGTGAGCCACTGCCTTCTTCTGCTTCTTTTTTCTAAAAAGGAGAATTCTATTAACACATTTTAAAAAATAGAACTAAAATTAATTTTTTTATTCAGTAATCTCAACAGGAATTTCTCCCTCAATTGGCATTTCTTCTATTGCTTCTGCTTTAGAATCTACTTCTTGTAAATATTCTATTTCTGCATTTCCTCTAAGTTCCTGAATAAGAATATTCACTGCTTCTTGTTGTTTTTGTTGTTTTAATGTTGCAATTATCTCAGGTTCTAATTCATCATAAGAGGGTATTTCTTCTGGAGATTGCTGTTCATACATTTCATAAAATTCCCGAGTTTCTTCTTCACTAACTTCAAAACTTTCTCCCTCCAGTTGAGTTTCTAAATATTTTTGAACTGCTAATTCTTCTTTAATAGAATCTAATTGTTCTTCATAAGAAATTCCTTGTTGAGAAAGTTGTTGCTTATAATCTTCTAAAGATGCGCCCTGCATTGCAATTTGCTCTTTTATTATAGATTCTGCTTCTTCAGTTGAAATAGAATAATCTCCTTTTTTCATTTCTTGTGAGATTAATTCTTGATTTATAACTTGTTCTAAAGCGTCTTCTTCAGAGATTTGTTGCCCTTGTTGAACAAATAATTGCTGAATAGCTTCGACTTCCTCAGAAGTTATTTTTTCTCCATTTACTGTCGCAATAACATTGCCAGTTAAATTAGAATTATTATCTCCACCTGAAAAAATTATAAAACTTCCAACAACCAAAACAGCTAAAACCAAAATAGCCCCATTCTTCCAAAAATTTTGCTTATTTTTATCCTGTTTTTTTTGTTTTTCCTCTGATTTTTCCATTTTATACTCAAACTAAAAAAAAAACTTTTTTAAATGTTTTGGTTTTCGATTTTTTCTAAACTTTTTTATAAATTAGTAAGAAAGTATCTTCTTTTTTCTTAAAGGATAATAAATTAAACCAAACAAAATTAAAATTATTCCCATGCTTAATGCACCATAACCTGCATAAACATATTTAATATGTTCTTCAAATAATTTTATTAAAGCGATACCTAAAACAAAAGAGCTAAAACCAGTTCTTACATAAGCGAGGGTATTTCTTTCATTAGCCAAAATTGTTCTTTCTTGTGCTAACTTTTTGTGGCTAATTAATCTCTTTTTTATATCAAAATGATTCTTCATTTTTCACTTCTTTTATAAAATAATATTCTTGAGATTTATAAATTTAATCTTTAAGATATGTTGTTAAGTTAATTGGTCTTAATTCTACAAAATTTAAGAAAAATGAAATGCAATAAATGTAATTTTAAGTTAAGTGAGGAGAGTAAATTTTATAATTCTTGTGGAGAAGAAATAGAAGAAAAAGAAAATAGAAGCATAGTTATTAATTAGTTGGGATATTGTACATTTTAGCTCTATTTCTCTTAGGGAGTTAAACTATTTATTTTTTTCCAAGAAAACGCCCTGAGCAGGAATCGAACCTGCGCATCCCGAAGGATCCAGATTAGCAATCTGGTGCAATACCATTATGCGATCAGGGCATCAATTTTATATATTTTTTTTGTAATTTAAACTTTTGGATTATTATTAATAAAAATTAATTAAGAAGATTTAAGAGTTTTTATTTTGAAATCTAAAAAATTTATAAATTTTATTTTTAAATAATAAATATGAAAAACATTAACCAGACACTTCTTTTTACATTTTTTATGTGCAATAGTTATTTCTGTGACTTTTTATACTCAAACAATTGACCAAACTTCTGTTGATGAAGGATGTAGCTCTTTTGATTCAATAGCTAGAGATATACTTGCATTTCTGGTTGCAATTTTTTTGTTATTGAAGGATTTGTGAGGATTTTTGAGCATCCTTCTACTTCATTGAAAAGACAATCTACACAAACAATAAGAATAGTAATTGGTTTTGCAATTATAATCATTAATCTAATGCAATTTCTATACAGATATTAATTTTTATTTCTTATTTGCTTTTGCTTCTAATTTTCCAATCCAAATAGCCACTATTACTGCTATTATAGTAACAATTGTTGCATAAAATAACATTGCTACGATAGTTTCAGAATCTCCAAACACCTGTTTAAAAATTGATTGAATTGCTCCATTCCAAGCCAAAGCAGCAACTAATCCAAAAGCAGCAATAATTAAAGCAGACAACTTTTCAAACACATCTTTTTTCATTTTTTACCTCCTTTTTTATATTTTATATATTCAAAATATAAAGATTTATTGTTTTAAATAATTTCTTTTATATTCCAAACATAAGGCAGATTATTCTTTTCTTTCCATTTAAATTTAGAATAATATTTTTTATCTTTTCTTAATAAATTGCTTCTATGAGATGCATGAAATTTTTTATTTCCGAACCATCTAGGCATTTTAATTTTTCCTCTAATTTTTTCTAATTTCATATTATTTTTATATCCTCTTTTAATCCATTCTTCTAGAGATTTATTAAAGTATAATTTTAAAGCATTAGAATGCCCTTTCCACATTTTTACAGCAGGATGATTTTTCCATCCTTTTGTTTTAGTTCTATTGAGAAGAATATTTAATATCTGATAAGCTTCAACTCTCTGCTTTCCAAGCCTTTTGTTATCTAAAACTTTTAATGATTTTTCAATATTTGGATATGGTAAAAATGTCTGCATTTTAAAGAATAGCGGGAGCGGGATTTGAACCACGCGACCTCCGGGTTATGGGCCCGACGAGCACTCCAGACTGCTCCATCCCGCTATATTACTGATTATCTGTTTTTACTTATAAAACTTTCCGAATACGCCCTCACCCTGAATCGAACAGGGACGTCCAAAAAGGACACGGAGCTCGAGTCCGTTGCAATACCATTATGCGATGAGGGCTGATTTTCAACTGCATAAACGCCGCTGCCAGGAATCGAACCTGGGCGCCCCGAAGGGCCGGCAGCTCCAGTGCCGTGCAATAACCACTATGCGACAGCGGCTTGTTTTTTATAACTTCTTTTAAGATAATAACTTGCTTATATAAATATTTTTAATAGACTTTAATGAGAATCTATCTATAAATAAAAAGATTATAAAATTCTATTTTTTTAAAGGAATCTCTAGAGTCCTGATTTTAATATTAAGATTTGAAAATATAGGAAGTTTTATATACAGACTTTTTTTCTCCAAATTATGCAAATTAAACTTGGAATTGATGATGCTGGAAGAGGTCCGGTAATAGGCCCAATGGTTCTTGCAGGCTGTTTAATTAATGAAAATGCAGAAAGAGAATTAAAAAAATTAGGTGTAAGAGACTCTAAACAGCTTACTCAAAGAAGAAGAGAATTTTTAGCTGAAAAAATAAAGGAAAAAGCTGAAACATTTGAAATTATAACTATTTATCCTGAAGAAATTGATGGAAATTCTTTAAATGGAATCAATCTAAATAAAGTTGAAGCAATTGCTTGCGCTAAAATAATAAATAAGATAAATAAAGGATTTAAAAAGATAAAAGTTATTGTTGATTGTCCCTCTACAATAATTTCCAAATGGCAGGATTTTTTAAAAACAAAGATAAAAAATCTTTCTAATTTAGAAATTTCCTGCGAACATAAAGCTGATAAAAATCATGTTTCTGTTTCAGCAGCATCTATCTTAGCTAAGATTACTAGAGAAAAAGAAATTTCCAAACTTAAGGAAATTTATGGAGATGGAATTGGTTCTGGTTATTGTTCAGATCCAATAACTAAAAGATTTCTAAAAGAAAACGCAAAGAAACATAAAAACAAGGGAATTTTTAGAAAGACATGGATAACATGGAAAAATGTTTTTGAAGAGATAGAGCAAAAAAAATTAGGAGACTTTTAATCTAATCTTAATCTTTAAAAAGAACCAAATATTTTCTTCTTAATGACCTATATAAAAAAATTGGTGGTAAAAGGATTTAAAAGTTTTCCAAGAAAAACAGAAATTCTTTTTACACCTGGAATAAATATTATAATAGGAACTAATGGTTCTGGTAAAAGTAATATCACAGATGCGCTTTGTTTTGTTTTAGGAAGATTAAGCATAAAATCTATGAGAGCTACAAAATCACAGAATCTTATCTTTTTAGGAACAAAAAATATTTCTCCTTCAAAAGAAGCAAGTGTAGAATTAATTTTTGATAATTCAAATAATGTTTTTTCATTAGATAAAGATGAACTTTCTATAAAAAGAATTGTAAGGAAAAATGGACAAAGCATTTATAAAATTAATGATGAAACAAAAACAAGACAGGAAGTTTTATTTTTGCTGGCACAGGCAGGAATAGACCCTAATGGATTTAATATAATTCTGCAGGGAGAAATTCAGAATTTTGTAAGAATGCATACTGAAGAAAGAAGAAGAATAATTGAAGAAGTTTCAGGAATTTCAATTTATGAGTCTCGTAAAACCAAATCTCTGAAAGAACTAGAAAAAATTGAAGAAAACTTAAAAGAGATTTTAGCTATTCTAAAGGAAAGAACCTCTTATTTAAATAATCTTGAAAAAGAAAGACAGCAAGCATTGAGATATAAAAAAATTGAAAAAGATATTAGAAGATATAAAGCGAGCATAATAAATTACGATTTAAACAAAAAGAAGAAAGACGCAGACTTGACAAATAATGAAATAGAAAAAAAATACAAAGAAATTGAAAAAATAAAAAAAATTCTTTTGAATATTGAAAGCTCTACAAGAAATTTTCAATCAAAGATTAATTCAATAAATCTGAGAATAAAAGATTCAACAGGATTAGAACAAGAGAAACTTAATAAAGAAATAGCAGATTTGAGAGCTGAATTAGCAGGACTTAATGTTAAATTTGATAATTTTAAAAAGAAAATCCTTGAATTGAAAAATCAAAAAAAAGAATTTCAGAATTCAATAAAAAATAATGAATTTTCTCTAAATCAGCTTCAGAATGAATCTTCTATAGACATAAAAAAACAGGATGAATTAAAAGAAAAAAAGAAAGAGCTTGAAAAGTTAGAAAAACAAAGAAAGAAATATTATCTTCTTAAATCAGAATTAAAATCTTTAAAACAGAGAATTTCTGATAAAGAAAATCTTCTGAAAAATTACACTAATGAATCTAATTTTTTAATAAAACAAATAGAGAATCTGTCAATAGAATTATTTGATAAAAAATCAGATTTTCAGAAACTTGAAAAATTGAAAATTTCTTTAAAAGAAAAAGAAAACTCTTTGGATAAACTTAATAAAATGGAGATAGAACTTGAAAAGAAATCTCATACAAACGAATATGAAATAGAAAGACAAAAAAAATTGTTAGAAGATATCCCAAAAAAAGATATATGCCCTCTTTGTAGAAATAAAATCACTAAAGAGCATATAGATTACATAAATGAAAAAGTAAATGAGAAAATCAATCTTTTAAAAGAACAGATAAAAGAATCAGATAAACAATCAAGTGAGATTGGAAAAAAAAGAGAAATTTTAAAACAGGATATAGAACAGATTAATTCAGATATACTAAGAAGAGAATCTGATTTGATTAAACTTTCAAATATTGAAGGGAAAAAAGAACAAATTAAAAATCTTCAAGGTAAAAAAGAAAATGAAAAAAAAGAACTTTCTGAATTAAAAAAGAGAGAAAGATATTTAGAAATCTCAACTGAAAATAGTTTAAACATAGAACAAAAATGCGAAACTTTTAGAATTGAGCTTCAGGAAATTTCCTTAAGAACAGAAGAAACAATAGATTCGGAGATTTTGTTTAAAAAGAGAGAATTAGATCGTGCAAAAATAAGTTTAAAGCAGTTAGAAAATAATGAAGAAGAGTTGAATGAGGAGATAAAAGAAATAGAAAGAGAGATAGAGCTGAAAAATAAATCTTTAAATGAAAAAAGAAATAATGAAGAAGAATTAAATAAGAAATTTAAAGAGCTGATTAGGCAAACAGAAGAATTGAATAAAAAAATAAAAGAAAACGAATATTTTTCTTTATCTCAAAAGAATTCTATAGAAAATTTTGAAAGAGAGATAAATGAACTTAAAATTCATAAAGCTAGAATTGATGCTGAAACTGAAAATCTTGAAGCAGAATTTGCTGAATTTGAAAATATTGAAGTTATAAATACAAAAAGAGAGAATTTAATTCAAAGACTTGAAAAAGCACAAGAAATTTTTTCAAAAATAGGCAGTCCAAATTTGCGTTCTTTAGAAGTTTATGAGTCTATAAAAAAAGAATACGATTCTATAAAAGATAAAATGGAGATTATAGTAAAAGAAAAAGAGAGTGTTCTAAAGATTATTTCTGAAATTGATATTAAAAAGAAAAAAACATTTATCAAAACTCTTAATTCTCTAAATGAAATTTTTTCAAAAAACTTTTCCCAACTGAGCATGAAAGGAAGAGTATGGCTTGAACTTGAGAATAAAAAAGAGCCTTTTGAAGGAGGTGTTAATATAGTTGTTAAAACAGGACATGGAAAATATTTTGAAGTTACTTCTCTTTCTGGTGGAGAACAGACTCTTGTTGCTTTATCTCTAATCTTTGCTATACAGGAATTAAATCCTTATTATTTCTATATGCTTGATGAAATTGATGCTGCTCTTGACAAAAGAAATTCAGAAAGACTTGCAGGACTTTTGAATAAATATATGAAAAAAGGACAATATATAGTAATAACTCATAATGATGAAGTTGTAACAAGAGCAACAAATCTTTATGGAGTAAGCATGCATGAAGGAATTAGTAAAATAATCAGTTTGAGAGTTTAGATAAGAATTTGATTAGAAGTAATTAAATATAGAATAATTTCTCTTGCTTTCTAATATACTTCTTCCAATAAGAATCATTTTATTCTATATTCCTTTAAATAATTAATTATTTTTAGATTTGATAAAACTATATTTTTTCATCATAGAATTTTATCTAATTAATAATAATTCCTACAGAATTTAATTCCTTAAAAATAAATTATCAAAAACAACCTATTAAAGAATAACTTAATTTATATTTATAAGCTCAGTATTAAAGCCTTATTTTTCAGAATATAAATTCAAAAATAAAAAAGAGAAAGTTAAACAAAAATAAAAAATTAAAATAAAGAAAAAATTTAGTAGTAACTTTCTCCAAATTCTTCTGACTTTTTAGGTTTCTTTCCTAACAACATAATTAGAATTACTAATAACACTAAGAAGATTATTGCTAACACAATTGTCAAGATAACTACTGGATTTGTTATTCCATTTCCAGATACATTAACTTTTAATTCTTTAGTGTTTACAAGCTCTTCTCCTGAGAAGATATGCATATTGAAACTATATTCTCCTTCTTTCTCTGCTACAGCTGTAATTTTAACTCTTTCACTTGAACCTGCAGGAACAGCTATTACTGTTTGACTTGCTTCTGTATCCAAGAATCCAGAGGATGTTGTAACTATTCTGTAAACTTTCAATTTGTTTGTAGGATTAACTATCACTAAATCAAATTCAGCGTTTTCACCAACTGCAACATTTCTTATTGAAGAAGACACAATTACATTTCCTTCAGAGAAATCATTTCTTATGTAGATTTGCTCAGTTTTACTGATGCTTAAATCACTGTTGTCAGCTTCTACTTCAAGAGTGTAGATTCCTTCTTTAGCGTCATATGGAATTTCTAGATATAATCTTCCTCTAACACTATCTTCATCATTACTATTACAGCAATCTGGATCATTTTCACAGCATTCAGCTGAAACTAAATCTCCGAAATAAGCTTTTTTTTCAACACCCAATCCAGGAATTTTTGCAGTTATATACAAATCATCTAAATCGTTATAACCAATATTTTTTATCACTATGTCTACTGGAATTGTTTCTCCTGCTTCAATATTTTGATGTGTGCTTATTGACATAATATCTAAATTATAAGAAGGTCTTTGTACTCTCAAAACTATCTCATCAATTTCTGCTTCATAATCACTATTCCATATCTTCATCTCAAGAGTTATGTCTCTACTGACTTCATCTTTAAGTTCATATGGAACTCTTAAAGAAACACTTTTAGAATATCTATGTCCAGCTTCAATATCAAAGAAATTTGTTTTAGCACTTACATCTTCTTTGATTCCTTCAAGCATGACTTTCATCCTTACATTAGATGCATTTTGTTCAGCTATGAAATAAACGTCCGCACTAATTATTTCTCCAGCAATAACACTTATAGGATTATTATTACAGTTATTACAGGAAGTTACAGTTATTCCGTTTATTTTCATACTTGTAATGTCTGCTATTTCAGTTGCACTCACTGTAGAAACTAAGAATAACACTGTTAAAATTGCTAGAAAAGAACTTACGATGTTCTTTGTTTTCATTTTATTTTCCATTTTAATTGCCAAAAAACCTTTGTTTTTTGTAAGATATTAATTTAATGAGTATTTATAAATTTTACTATTGTTGTAATTAGATAGTTACAAAAATAACTTTCTGTTAGTAACATTAGGTGAAAATTAAAATCTTTAAAACTTGAATATTCTCTTTAAGAAATTTTAACATGAATTATATAACTTGAATTTCTCAATTTTAATGTTTCATTTGAATAAAATACAAATCATTTCAATTTAGAATTTTTACAATATAATAAAATACTCAAAAACTCATTAATTGGAGAGTTGTATCTGTTGTTGCAAAATTTTTTGCTGCTATTATCTTCACTTCAGATTCTTCTGCAGAATTTATTAGATTTCTTGTTGCGATTCCATCAATTACAATTGCGAAAGGTTTATTCTGCCCTCTCTTTAATGCAATTCCCAAACCTTTGACTGAAACTTTTTTTATTTCATTAAAAGAAGAATCCAAGAGAACAGCTTTTTTTGAGTTTTTATTTTCTTCAAAAACTTCTTTAAGTTTTTCTTTGTTTTCAATTTTTCTAAAGTTATTTCTATCTTTAAAAGAATGCTGTTCTCTGGATAAAAATTCCTCTACAGAAATTTTTTTTCTCAAATTCATAAAAATTTCTTTGCCTGTTAGTTCTTCAACTTCTTTTCCATCAGGTGCTATGGTTATGTATGTTATATTTGCATTATCCAACACATTTTGAATAATTAGTTTACCTCCTCTATCACCATCAACAAATAAAGTTAAGTTTTTTTCTTTGCCTAATTCATTAATTGAATCTGGAAGTTTCGTTCCATTCATTCCTATTACATTATTAATTCCATATCTCATCAGATTTATAACATCAGCTCTTCCTTCTACAACAATTATCTCTTTTTCTGAAAGATTTCCGCAAGGAAGTTTTTCTTTTCCATATTCAGTTATGTCTGCAATTCTTGTTGAATCTTTTATCTGATCTGAAATTTCTCTAGAATTTGTTGAACCTGCAATACCTCTCATAAGTTTTTTAGCTCTATCAACAATGTAATCTCTTTTGTTTCCTCTAACATCCTCAATTTTTTCAACTTCTATTTGAGAGTCACAAGGCCCCATTCTTTCTATTGTTTCAATAGCTGCTGCAATTAAAGTCGTTTCTGACTGATCTAAGGCTGTAGGAATCTTAATTATTCCTGATGTTATTTTATTTTTTCTTTCTAATTCAACTTCTATTCTTCCTATTTTCCCTTCTTTTTGAAGTTCTCTCATTTCCAAATCACTTCCTAAAAGTCCTTCTGTCTGTCCAAATATAGCTCCAATTACATCTGGTTTTTCTAATGCACCTTCAACTCTGAAATTTGCATAAACCATATATTTTGTTGATACAGGACTTATTTTTGCCATTTCTAACTCCTTTAAATATCTGAAAATCTATTATCTTCATTTTATTCTATTTAATTTTTAAAACTCTGAAGAGTTTTTTAGAAAAATACTGCTAGTTAATTTGTTATCTAATTAACATTTCACCTTCAAAAAAGCATGATTTGCTTAAATTAATAAATTGTGATAGTGATATGTAATAATTTTATATTATTAGTATTTTTCTATGATAAAATGCTTAAATGTCTTTATAAAGTTTTTTGTTTTTTTTGGCTTTATTAAATAAGCAGTATTTGTTAAAAAGTCAATTCCTCTAATCAAGACTTATACACAAAGCTCTATAATACAAAACATTTTTTAACTAAGAAAAAATAATTTCATTATGAATTTTCCAGATTTTGTTAATAAATATTGATAGATTGTAATCTTATTCTTACTTAGAATAAATTTCATTTTAACTGCTTAAGATTTCTGTAAAAAGTAGGCTAAAATAAAGACTTATTTAAAAAAATCTGTTTTTTAAAATCTATTTATAAGGAAAAGAAATTTTAATATTCATTCCTGGAAATAATTCACCAATATAATAATGAAATTTATCCACTTTTTTAATATTACCAAAGATAGAGTTAAACGAATGATTATTTGAATAACATTCTCCTCCACATTTTCTTGTTAATTCAGATAATTTTTTATTGAGAGAGTTTATTTCTTTATTACTTCTTTTATCATAATATATTTCTACTGAAATTGGCGCTGGCATTTTTAATTTAGTTTTTATTATTTTTTTATTTTTCCTAAAATTAAACCTTTAGAATTATTCCTTTTTCTTGACAATTTCAGTGCACATTCCTGCAGCAACTGTTGCTCCAGCATCTCTTACTGCAAATCTGCTTGTGAATGGATTTTCTTTCTGAGTTTCTAAGCATAGATTTCCTTGTGGTTTGATTCTTACTTTTGCTGAATCACCATTTTTTAGAAAGTCAGGATTCTCCTTAATTGTTTCTCCTGTTCTTGGATCAATCTGAGCTATTAATTCAATAAACTGGCACGGAACTTGTGCAGTGTGAATATGAAATACTGGTGTATATCCTTTTGCTAATACACTTGGATGATTAATTACTGTTACTGTAGCTATAAATTCTTCTACAACTGGAGTTGGTTTTTCAGAGGCACAAATAATATCTCCTCTTGCAATGTCCTTTTTACCGACTCCTCTAATATTAATTCCAACATTATCTCCTGCTGAAGCTTCTGGTAGAGATTCATGATGCATTTCTATTGATTTTACTTCTCCTTCAATTCCTTTTCCTGTTCTTCCTGGAAGAACCTTTACTTTTTGCCCAATCTTCATAATTCCTGTTTCAATTTTTCCAACAGGAACAGTTCCAATACCTGTAATCTCATAAACATCTTGAACAGGCATTCTTAATGGTAATTCAGTTGGTAATTTTGGTTCTGGAAATGAATCAAATTGCTCTAAGATAGTTGGTCCTTTATACCAAGGCATATTTTCTGATTTTTTAGTTATATTATCTCCCTTTAATCCAGAGCATGCAATAAATGTAGTGTCTTCAGGTTTGATTCCCACACCTTGTAATAATTTTCCCATATCTTCTTTAACTTTATTAAAAGTTTCTTCTTTATATCCTACAGCATCCATCTTATTAATTGCAATACAGATATTTTTTACACCCATGGTTCTTAATAACCATAAATGCTCTGTAGTCTGAAGCTGAACACCTGCTGGAGCAGCAATAACTAAAAATGCAGCGTCTGCCTGACTTGCTCCTGTAATCATATTTTTAACAAAATCTCTATGTCCAGGTGCATCAATGATTGTTATCTGATATTTTTGAGTCATTATCTTTTTATAAGATAAATCAATTGTAACTCCTCTTTCTCTGCTTTCTCTTATTTTATCCATGATGTATGCAAATTCAAAACCAACTTTTCCGTGTTTTTCAGCTTCTTCTCTTAATTTTTTCATTTCTTGTTCAGAAACAGCACCACTTTGAAATAAAAGCTGTCCGACTATTGTTGATTTTCCAGCATCGATGTGCCCTACAAACACAACATTCATATTTGGTTTTTCTTTTGCCATTTTATAATTTGATTATTAAAAATGTTTAGTGTTAATTTAAAAAAATATGCCTTTATAAATTTTTCTGTGAGAAAAATTTATTTGCAAGTTTTATATTCAAAAAATTTGGAGAATTACAGAATAAAATAATTAGAATATTATCTACAAAATATTTTTTAACTCTCTTTTTATAATTAAAACATGCTCACAATTATTCAACAATTAATAATAGGAACTATTCAGGGAATTACAGAATGGCTTCCTTTAAGTTCTAGTGGAATTATTATTCTTATTATGTCTAATCTTTTTGGAATTACTGAAATTGACAAATTAATTCATACTCTTTTATTTTTGCATTTAGGAACATTTTTTGCAGCACTGATTTATTTTAGAAAAGAAGTTATTCAACTTTTTACAACTTTGTTTAAATACAAATATCAGGACGAATTCTCAAAAAAAACTTTAAAATTTTTAATTATTTCAACTTTAATTACGAGTTTTCTTGGTTTGCTTATTTTAAAAATATTAATATTAGAGAAATTTGAATTTACAGGAAAGACTATAACTTTCTTAGTGGGAATTCTTTTATTATTTACTGGAATAATTCAGATAAAAATAAAAAAGAGAGGTTTGAAAAGAGAAAGAAGTTTGGAAAATAAAGATGGAATTTTACTTGGAATCGCTCAAAGTTTTGCGAGCTTTCCAGGAATATCACGTTCAGGAATTACAATTTCAATTTTACTTCTTAGAAAGTTCGACGATACAACTGCATTAAGATTAAGTTTTTTAATGAGTCTTCCAATTATTTTATTTGGAAATATATTTCTTAATTTTAATGAGTTTATAAAAATCTTTTCAGGAACTGCAATTTATGGATTATTAGCTTCTTTTGTTTTCGGACTTTTAACTATTTCAGGATTAATGAAATTTTCAAGAAAAATTAATTTTGGATGGTTTGTTTTAATCTTTGCATTGCTGATGATTGCGAGTGTTTTGATTTAAAGAAACAAAATATTTATAAATCAATAACTATTATTTATGTGTATGAAAATTAGTAAGAAAGACCTATTAAGAATTAATCAGGGATTTGGAGGGAATCTTAGAAGTGATTCCAGTTTGGATTTTGCTTTCAGAAAAATTGAAGATAGTAAAATAGGCCCTTACAAGCAACTTGCTTATTTGTTAAGAGCAATATTAGTAGACCATCCTTTTTCAGATGGAAATAAACGAACAGCAATGTTTTTAGTATTTGCATTTGCTAAAGAAAAAAAGAAAAAAGTAGACAGAGACATGCTGATTTATCAGTTAACTTCAATTACTAAAAAAAATATTCAGGAGATAAGAAATATTGAGTGGAGATTAAAAACTGCGATAAAATGAAAATAAAAGAAATAAAACAAATTTTGAAAGAGAATAAAGAAGCCTTTCAAATTTTGGAAAACTATGATAAGACTCATCAACTTCCTTTTCAAAAAAAAAGGATAGATTTGACTTTATCAGTAGATACTATAAATAAACTGAAAAAACTTAGAGAAAAAACAGGAAAGTCTATTTCACAGATAATTGAGGAGAAAATTAAAGAGAGTTGAAGTTCATATTTTCGATAATAGGAAGTGTTTTGATTTAATCAATTAAATCTTCTTTCCATTAGAATTCTATATATCACCTCTTTTAAGATAACTTAAAATGTTATCGTAGGCAGTTCTCATCGCTTTAAACGATGTTACTCCAGCTTTTTCTGGATTCTCTACATCTTTTGTTATTGGATTTATCGGAGATTTCAACAAGCCCCAGATTATTTTTAATCTCTTTTTGAAGTTTTGTTAAATCAACTAATTTTTTTCTAGATATAATCTTTTTAGATATTTGATATTTAAAGAATTATTGTACTAAAGGAGAAATCACTGATTTTCACTCAATCCTTTCCTTTCTCTTATTTTTCTAATAACATCAGCTTCCAGACTTTTTGGAACTTTTTCAAATAACTGGTCAAGAATTGATGAATTTCCTCTTCCTTCTGTGGCGCTTCTCAAATCATTACTCCATCCTAACATTTCTGCAACAGGAAGTTTTGCTTTCATTTTTGCTATTGTTCCCTCTTGTTCTATGTTAATTATCTGTCCTCTTTTGCTTCCTATTAATTTTGTTATTCCTCCTAGAAATTTATCAGGCATCTCTATAACCTGAATTTGCAAAGGTTCAAACAAAAAAGGATCTGCTTTTTTAATTGCTCCTGTTATTCCTTCTCTTATAGCAGGATAAACCTGAGCTGGACCTCTATGAATTGCATCTTCATGAAGCTTTATATCAACTAAAGAAACTTTCATTCTCATACAAGGCTCTCTTGCTAAAGAACCCTGATCCATTACTTTTTCAAATGCATCCATAATCATTTCAATTACTTCTTGAATGTGAACTTCTCCCCTTGTTTCATCTAAAAATAAATTTCCATTGTAAATCTCTTTTACATTTCTTATTTCATCACCTGTCCATCCGAGATTTGAGAGACTTTCTGCAATCTCTTGATTTTTCTTTTTGATTCTTCCTTCAGGAAGTTCTCCAGATTTTATTGCTTCATAAATCTTTTCTTCTAAAGGAGCAACTTTTAGAAAAAAACTATTATGTTTGTTTGGACTTCTTCCTTCAACTACAGAAGATTCTTTTCCTATTGTTTCTCTGTAAACTATAATGGGCTGTGAAGTTTTGACATCTAATCCTTTTTCACTTTTAATTCTATTCTCAATAATTTCTAAATGCAACTCCCCCATTCCTGAAATTAAACTTTCTCCAGTTTGTTCATTGATTTCAACTTTTATAGAAGGGTCTTCCTTAGCAACATGTTTTAAAACTTCAATTAATTTTGGCAAATCAGCTGCTTTTTTAGCTTCAATAGATTTTGTAACAACAGGTTCAAATAAATGCTTTATTGCCTCAAAAGCTTCTATTGGCTCTTTACTTACTGTTTCTCCTGCAAAAACATCTTTTAAACCAACAACTCCTATGATGTTTCCTGCAGAAACTTCATCAACAATTATTCTCTGGGCTCCTTTATAAACAGAAACCTGCTGAACTCTTATGTTTCTTTTTGCAAGATTCATATAAACTTCATCACCCTGTTTTATTGTTCCAGAAAATAATCTTCCTGCAGCAACTTCTCCTGCATGCTTGTCAACAACAATTTTAATAGGAACAAAAACAGGAGGGCCTTTTATATCGCATTTTTTTAATGCTTTTCCAATTTCAGATTCAGAATCTCCAAACCATATTCTTGGAATTCTATAGGGTTGTGCCTGAAGTGGATTAGGATGATGCTTAATGCTCATTTCTAAAACAACTTCATGCAATGGAGCTTTTTTTGCTAATTCTTTATAACTATCTTTTTCATAAGCATCAATAACATCTTTAAAAGTAATTCCTTTTTTTTCCATATAAGGAAAACTTAAAGCCCAGTTGTGAAATGCAGAACCAAATGCAACGCTTCCATCACTAACAGAAACTTTCCATTTCTCTTTATATCCTTCTGGAGCAATATTTTCAATTAATTCATTAACATGCTCAATTATAGAAATAAATTTTTTCTCCATTTCCTGAGGAGTTAGTTTTACTTCTTTGATTAATCTGTCAACTTTGTTTATGAATAAAACAGGTTTTACAAGTTCTTTTAATGCTTGTCTTAAAACAGTCTCTGTTTGTGGCATGACTCCTTCAACAGCACAGCATAAAACAACACATCCATCAACAGCTCTCATTGCTCTTGTAACATCTCCACCAAAATCAACATGTCCTGGAGTATCAATTAAATTAATCAAATAGTCTTCTCCTTTAAATGTATGAATCATTGAAACAGATGCAGAGTCAATTGTAATTCCTCTTGTTGATTCATCTTCATGAAAATCTAAGAATCTTTGTTTTCCTGCTGTTTCTTTTGAAAGCATTCCAGCTCCGGATAAGAGATTGTCAGAGAAAGTTGTTTTTCCGTGGTCGATATGTGCGGCAATTGCTATGTTACGAATGTGATCCTGCTTTTCCATCAACTTCCAAATTTTTTTTGTTTTTTCTTCTACCATGTTATCTTCTTCTAATTATTAAAGAATATAACTTAATTGAGAAATTTGTTTTTAAAGTTTTTTATTGTTTTCCTTTTACTATCTCACTTAATCTGAATCCTTTTTTATATCTATCAAAAGAATCAATACTAACTATTGTTCCAATATTTTCTTTATAACAAACTACACAGAAAATATTAGAGTCGCGATCTAAAAGAATATATCTATCTTTTTCTTTACTATGATGTAACAGACTGCTTTTTTTAATAGATTCAGGCAATTGAGATTCTTTTAAAACTTCAGCAGAACAGGGTTTTTGAAATCTCTCTTTTAAAAATTTTCTTCTTTCTCTATTATCTTTTTCAAAAAGATAAGGAATCTCTTTTTTATCTATGCTTTTAGTTAAAGCATGTCCAGAAATATATAATTTTGAAGGAGGTTCTTTTGGAGTCATAATTTAAAATAAACTTCAATATTTTTAAAAATTATTGTTATGATTCTCTTTTATTCTTTCAACAAAAAAAGATTCTTTAAAAGGAATTTTATAATTCTTCATCTCTTTTTCTAGGGGAATGATTTGTTTATTCATTTCTTCAAGTTTTTGCTCAAGTTTTTTTATATCTTTATACATATCACAACTTTTTACGCAGAAATATCCCAAACTACCTATAATCATTCTCTAAATTAAATATTTTAATTTATTCACTTTATCTCGCAGAATCAGCCTGCTTTTCAGACTCGTTCTTTTTCTTTATTGCAAAACTTTCTCCGTTTTTTTCAGAAGCAAGAATAATCTCTTCTGCAATTCCTTGTGCTATTGTTTTCTTTTTATTAAACGCTTTATCTGAAGCACCATGAACAAGATTTCTTAATGCTAAATTAACTCTTCTTAATGGAGAAACATCAACTGCTTGAGGATATTTTGCACCTCCATATTCAATTACTGTTATTTCATCTCTTGGAGCTGAATTTTCAATAGCTCTTACTAGAATTTCAACAGGATTTTTATTTGTTCTTTTTTCAATAATTCTAAAAGCTTCTAAAACAATTTTTGAATTTTTTGAATATTTTCCTGTGGAATGTCCCAGAATAATTCTGTGTTTTTTTCCTCTATGTCCTGCGACACTCACTCGATTTATGAGTCTTTCAACAATGTTTGTTTTAGTTTGTCCAAATTTCTGAACATTTCTTCCATGACTTTTTAAAGATAACTTTGGCTCTAAATTTATCACATTTTTTAATCCAACATCCTCTACATTTATTTCTGTTGTTTCATATAAATCAAAAATTTTGAATTTTGGTAAAGTTTGTGATGTCATTTTAATTTTTTAATTTAATTATTCCGTAAAACCTTCCTTCTGCAGGATTAGTATCTCTTTTTATATTCTTCATATCAGTGAAAACTCCTTCAATTGTTCCATCATTTATTATTACTCTTTTTTTAGGTATTTGATAAGCATTTCCTGTTTTTTCATCAATTAAAAAATATCCTTCTCTTTTTCCTGTCACTCCTTGATGAATTCCTTTATTTGTAATATAACCATGATAATTAAAATTATCTCCTGATAAATTGCCAATATTCTCAATTATTTCTTGAAGTTTTGGTTTATTTTCATTTGCTAATTCTCCTCTTTTTCTATTTATAGGAAATAAACGATTAACTAATAATCTTGCTTCTTTTTTTGACATTTCTTTAGTCTCTTTAGGAATTACAAATGGAAAAGAATACTTTTCTGAATTTCCTGTTCCAGTTCTTCCATCCATTCTATCTCCTTCCCTTTTCAATCTTGCCTTTTACTAATCTGTCTAAAGGCTGATCATTTACTTTAATAATCTGAAATCTTATACCTCGAATATCTCCTTTTGCTCTTCCTTGTTTTCCACCGATTCTTTCAATCAGTACTTCATCATGCTCATCGATGAATTTTTGTGCAAGATTTCCTGGTATAAAAGCTCCTACAGTCCTTCCATTTTTTTTAAGTTGAACTCTGCAGCATTTTCTCATAGCAGAATTTGGCTGTGCAGCTTCTTTTTGAAATTTTGAAAGAACAATTCCTTTAGCTTGACTCGCACCCTGAAGAGGATCTGATTTTTTATAGAGTCCTAAAGTTTTTGCTTTATATTTTCTGTCTTTCCATCGAAATTTCTTTCTTTTTTTAATCTGCTTTATTGCATTTTTTAATCCCATAATAATTAAGAATAAAATTAGTTTTTAAAAGTTGTTGTTAATGATAAAACTGATTTTAATTTAAATTTTAAGATAAGTAATTCTCATATTCAAATAATTCTAAACTCTCTTCCAAAAAAATTTCTAATTATTTTCTGCATCTCAAAAAATCTTCTTTTGTTTCTTCCTATTAATGCGGCTTTGTTCTGTGCTCCTGCATTTACTATTACTTCTTTGTCTCTTATTTCCATATCTCTAAAATTAACAGGACTTATTATCAATTTCATAAAATCTTCTAAATCCTGAACTCCTCTTGGTTTTGGAATAATTTTAATCCTTGTTCCAAGTATCTTTCCAATCTGCTTGATATTCTTTCCGTTTTCTCCAACTGCTTTTTGAATTAATGATTTTGGAACACAATAAATTAAAGCTCCGTTATATTTAAAACAGAATCTCGTATTTACTCTTGTGATTTTTCCAAATAAATTTAGATATCTCATGTCTTGCATATCAATAGTATTCACCATTTTTATAAATTTTTTAGAAGTATCTTGTTTATAAAACTTTCTTTAAAAATTTTAATTAAAAAATTTCTTTAAATTTTTTTTCATCTATTAACTTCTTCTACTATTTTTTTCTCTGCGATTTTTTTATTTTTCGTGCTTAAAGGCCCTATTACCTTAACTAACAATCCTGGCAATCCTGTTCCAACAGGAACAGGCTGATTGACAATTATATTTTCTATGACACTTGAAAGATTGTCTTTGCTTCCTTTTAATGTAGAATTAACAAATTGTTTTACAGGTGTTTCAAAAGTTGCTTTTGCTAATATTGAAGATTTTTGAGCAATAATACCCATTCTTGTAACTCCTTTAACTTCTCCTGTATTTGTCATAGCATCTGATATAAGTTTAAGATGCCTCATATCAACATCCAATCCCTGAGTTTTTAGAACATCTTTAACCTCATTGATTATTGAATGCCTTGCTGCTTCTATTCCAAAAACTTCAGCAACTTCATGCAAATCATTTGAGGTTATTTTATTTTTATTAACCTCTTTAAATTTCATAGTCTCTTCCAAATTTGTTCCTAAAGTCATAATAATAAAATTATTTTCTTTTTTTACAACTAAAATTTGTTCTATTCCTTTAATTCCTGAGATTACAGTTTTTTTGAGTTTTTCTTTTAATTTATAAATTTGTTTAAAGTCAAGTTTTCCTGTATTAATAGTTATTGTGTTCTCTTTTTCTTTTATTTTAAAACCAGAATTTTGTAATTTTTCTAAAATTTTATCTATACCTATATGCACTCTTTTTAATGCTTTTTTATTTATTTTAATCTCTATTTTTCTATCACCGAAATTTATATTAATTTCATCTGCAATATCTTTTAAAGGAACTTCCTTTATTCTTTCAGCAAATACCTTTGCATCTTTTTCATTATCATATTCTTTATTAAGATAAATCTCCATTTTTGGAGAAGAAGGTTTTTTTCTTGCATCAAAAATTTCTATAAGTCTTGGAAGCCCCATAGTTACCTGCATTTCAGCAACACCAGCCATATGAAAAGTTCTCATAATCATCTGTGTTGAAGGTTCTCCAAAAGATTGTGCTGTCAATATTCCTATAGCACTTCCAGGCTCTATTTTGCTTTGAGTATGAAGTTCTGAAACATCTAATTCATCCTCTCCATATTTAAATTGTATTACACCATTGTTACTATTTCTTACTGTTCTATCATATTCAACTCTCAAATCCTGAAGAGCATTTGATAGCCTTCTGTATAGATATCCTGATTTTGGAGTTCTTAGTGCAGTATCCATTAAAGAATCTCTTCCAGTTACAGCTCCAAAGAAAAATTCATCAGGTCTTAAACCTTTTATAAATGAACTATATATAAATCCTCTTGATTTTGGAGACAAATCCCCTTTTCTAAAAAAAGATAATGTTCTATTAGTATAACCAAAATCAATTCTTCTTCCTCCTAATTGTTGTTGCCCAACACAATTAGCCATCTGCGTTATATTCAAAATTTTTCCTCCGCCTCCAGAAGCCATCATATGACTAACAGGATTTTCTTTAGGAAATTTTTCTTTAACTATATCTCCAATTTTTGTTCTTACTTCATTTAATATTTTTAGAATCTTTATTTCTCTTGATTCTTCTGCAGTTTTTCCAGGAATAACATTTATAGTGCTTTCTTCATAAGATTTAATAACTTCTTCTGTTTTTTTCTCAGATTCTTTTATAATTTTTTCTCCTTCTTTAATCACAGATTCGTCCAAATCAAAATCTTCTAAAGCTATTGTCATGCCTCTATCAGAAATATAATTTGTTCCTAAATCAAATGCTTTCTTTATTATATCAAATGTTTTGTTTCTGCCAAATTTCTTATCGAGTTCTTTGATGAATTCTCCTTCCTCTACTCCAAATAAACTTTTGTTTATTATTCCTTTTATAATCTTTCCTTCTTTTATTTCTATTGTTTTGTTTGAAAAATTTATTTTTGGAAGAATACTTGAAAAAATTTCTAATCCAGATACACTCTTTTTTGAGATATTATAATCTATTCCTGAATGATATAATATTTGGTCTGCTTCTTCTTTTGAAAATTCATTAATTCCAAGAAGATAACCTCCAGTTATGCTGTCTTTTATATTTCCTATTAAATTTACATTATTTTTTGGAGACATTAAATTATTTTTAACATCTAGAAGAATTTTTGCTTCAGTTCTTGCTTCTTCTGTTTGTGGAGAATGTATATTCATTTCGTCACCATCAAAATCAGCGTTATAAGAAGTGCATACAGCAGGATGTAATCTAAAAGTTCTTCCCGGAAGAATTTTTACAAAATGAGCCATGAGACTTCCACGATGTAAAGAAGGATGACGATTAAATAAAACAACATCTCCTTCTTGTAGATGCCTTTCAACTTTGTAATCTGGAGAAAGTTCGCTTATGATTTCTTCTTTGAGATCTGATGTTATTTTTTTTCTTTTTCCGTCTGGCCTTATTATATAATTCGCACCAGGATAATTCTGCCCTCTTTTTATTAACTCTTTTAGTTTTTTGATATTAATATCATTAACTGTTTCAGAGACTGTAACTATCTTTGCTATTTCATAAGGAACTCCTACCTCATTTATTTCTATATGAGTATCTGGAGAGATTACAGTTCTTGCAGAATAATTTACTCTTTTTCCTGCTAAATTTTTTCGAATTCTTCCTTCTTTTCCTTTAATTCTTTCTGTTATTGTCTTCAATGGTTGTCCGCTTCTATGTCTTGCTGGAGGAATTCTCGTAACAGCATTATCAAAAAAAGTTGTAATATGAAATTGTAATAAATCCCATAAATCTTCAATAATCACTTCAGGAGCTCCTGCATTAAGATTTTCCCATAATCTCTGATTTGCTCTTATTATATCAGAGAGTTTATGTGTTAAGTCATCTTCGCTTCTCTCTCCACTTTCTAAAATAATGCTTGGACGGATAGTTACAGGAGGAACTAAAAGAGAAGTTAAAATAGCCCATTCAGGTCTGCAACTTTTTGCGTTTATTCCTATTTTTTTAAGTTCTTCATCAGGAATATTAACGAGTTTTTCTCTTATCTGAGTTGGAAAAAGTCTCATTTTTCCTACATAAAAACTTGTTGGTTTCATTATTTTAATTTTATCTTGAAGAGCTCCACAATGAGGACATTTTTTTGAATCTTTTGCCTTTTTTGCTCTTTCACTTGGGAAATATTTTTCTAAATCTTTATCTGAAAGCATAAGCTTTCCACATTCTTTACAAAAACATCTCAATCCTAATTCAATTAGAGGAACATATTTAAGATGAATTACTGGTCTTGCTAAATCTATACTTCCTGGATGTCCTAGACATTCTTTTAATCTTCCTCCGCAAGTTCTGCACCTTAGTCCAGGGTCAATTACTCCTAATCGCAAATCCATTAATCCTCCGTCAACAGGATAACCATCTATATTATAGAGTTCTGGAGTTACAATCTTTGCAGCTGATAATTTTTTAATCTGTTCAGGATTAATTAAAGTAAATCCCACTTCTCCAATTTTTTTACGAATTATTTCCTGAGCCATTTTTATTCATATTTATTTTTTAATTTAAAATTTGTAGAGATGTGTAATCCCTGTAGTTCTTCTAAAAGCAATTTAAATGCATATGAAACTTCTATAAATTCTATCTCTTCACTTCCACATATAGGACATCTAACTTTATTTTTTATAGTGTCGTTAATTCCAATAGCTCCGCACTTTGTACAGATTGGAAGAGTAATTTTATCAGAATCATATCTCTCTTTTAATAATAAAGAAGCACCATGAGCAACTAATGCTTGTTGTTCCATTTCTCCAAGTCTCAATGCTCCTCCTCTTGATCTTCCTTCAATTGGCTGTCTCGTCAATAAAGCTACTTTTCCTGAAGCTCTTCCATGAATCTTGTTTGCAACCATATATTTTAATTTTAAATAATATAAATCTCCTACGAATATTTTAGCCTTCATTTTTTTTCCTGTAATTCCATTATACATAACTTCTTTTCCATCGTATCTTAATCCTAATTCTCTAAGATGATTTTCTAATTCTTTCTTACTGACTCCTGAGAAAGGAGTTCCATCCATGATTTCTCCTTTTAATGAACCAACTTTTCCAGCTAATAATTCTAAAAGATATCCTATTGTCATTCTACTTGGAAGACTGTGTGGATTGAATATAACATCAGGACGAACTCCGTTTGATGTAAAAGGAATATCTTCTTCAGGAGCGATTCTTCCTATAACACCTTTTTGTCCATGAGATGTGGCAAATTTATCTCCTATTTCAGGAATTCTTAAATCTCTTGTTCTAACTTGAACAACTTTATTTCCTTCATCATCTTCAGTTATAAAAACAGCGTCAACAGTTCCCTTTTCTTCCTGTCTCATCGTAACACTGGAATCTTTTTTTGTTTTTATTGAAATTTCCCTCGCTTCTGATAAAAATTTAGGAGGAGACATTTTTCCTATTAACACTTCTCCTTCATTAATTTCTGCTTCTGGATAGACAATTCCATCATCTTCTAAAAATTTGTAATTCTCTTCTATTTTATATCCTGAAACATCTTTTTCAAGAATAGCAATTTCGTCTTTTAACCCTCCTACATATTTTATTTCAATAGCACTATAAGGACGAAAATAAAAACTTCTTCCAACACCTCTTTCGACACTTCCTTTATTAAACACAAGAGCGTCTTCCATATTATATCCCTCATAACTCATAATAGCGACAACGAGATTCTGTCCAGCAGGATAAGTTTTTAGAGTATCATAAACAAAGCTTCTGACTATGGGTCTTTGTGGATACTGCAATATTGAAACATCTGTGTCAAGTCTTACATGATAGTTAGCTGAATAAATTCCTAGAGCCTGTTTTTGTGTTTTACTTCCTCGATTTAATCTTGAACTTTGATCATGATTTCCATAAGAAACCAAAGAAGTCACAATTCCAAAAAGATCTGTTGAATCAATTTCAAGATGCGTAGAATCTGAGTTTATTTCTTCTTCATATAAAGCTACTAAGGAATTTTCTTCTTCAGCAGCATCTAAATATTCTATTATTCCTTTTTTAACTAAATCCTCCCATTTTAATTCTTTTTGCTCCACTTTTATCAAATGTTCTGAATTTAGTCTTGGCTTTCCATTTTCAACAATTATTAAAGGTCTTAAAACTCTTCCTGGTTCTGTAGAAATAATAATCATTTGTGAATTTTCATCCTTTTTTATATTCATCTGAGAGGGTAGTCTGTTATCTCTTCTTTTTTCTTTTATTTTGTCCACAAATCCATTAGAATCTTTTACATTTCCTATATATCTTCCATTGAAAAAAACTTCATCTCCTTCAATCATTTCTTCTTCTAAACCATAATCTTTTAATTCTCTTAGAAATTTATCTTCATCTAAAAGAATTCTCGTAGAAACTCTGCTTAATATTGAAAGATTTTTTCTTAGTCCAATCTCAGTTCCTTCAGGAGTTTCAATAGGACAAAATCTTCCATAATGTGTAGGATGCAGTGTTCTTGCTAAAAAATTTTCCTGATCTGAAGGAAGCATACTTGAAACTCTCTGCAATTGTGAAATTGTGTCAAGGTAATTTGTTTTTTGCATATTCTGAGTAACACCGCTTCTCTCTCCTGTCCATGAACCTGTAGCAATAGCAGATTCAACTCTATGACTAAATAATGTTGATTTAGCAATTATTTTTATTGAAAAGAACTTTCTTCTCTTTGAGGATTTTTGTAAAGAATATTGTATATCTCTTATTAAAATTCCAAGATTAACTCTAAAGAGAGTTGATAACAAATCTCCTGAAAGTCGAACTCTCTTGTTAGCATAATGGTCTTTATCTGTTCTTAATTTAGGATTTTTTTTAGATATTAAAAATTGTTTTATTAGTTTGCATAGAGTTATTGCTTTTTTAATTCTGTCTTCTTCTTTTTGCCCTATATGCGGAAGAAGATATGAATCAATTCTTTGTTTTACTCTATCTAAAATTTCCTTTTTAGTTCCTTGTAAATTCGCTTTTTCAGCAATATGCATGAGAGCATCTTCTGATTTTGCTAAATTAACAAATTCATAGAGATTGATTATCAGGCTATCTGTTTCTTCTCCAATATATTTCGCGATATCTGATTCTTTTTCTAATCCCAAAGCTTTTAAGATTATCACTGCAGGAATATTCTTAAATCTACTAAAAGAAAGTTCAAAAATTCCCTCTTTATCTTCTGAAATTAAAGTAGGTATTCTATATGTTCCTTTTAAAGAAAATAATTTTAGATTAATTTCTCCTTTAGAATCTTTTTCTATAAAAGGCTGATTTTCTGCTAAGTCTTCTGCCATAACCATCACTCTTTCATTTCCTTTAATTATAAAATATCCTCCAGGATCAAGAGGGTCATTATAATTTTTTATTAAATCTTCTTCAGACATTTCATTAGTATTGCAGTTTTTACTTCTAACCATTATTGGAATTCTTCCAATCTCTACAAGTTCAGAATCCACTTGATCATCTTTTTTTACAGTTATCTCTAAACTTATGGGAGCAGAATAAGTAAGATTTCTTAACTTTGCCTCATAAGGCATTATTAAAGAATTGCTTCCATCAGCTTCAGTCACATCAGGTTTTCCTACTTTTATTTTTCCTAAATTAATTTCAAAGTTTTCATCAGAAATATTTTTTGAAACTTCGTCTACAATTTCCTGCATTTTATATTTAATGAAATTATTAAAAGAAGTTATGTTAGATTCTACTAAAGAATGATTCTCTAAATAATTTTTCATAATTAAATGGTTCTTCATTTTACACAACTACTCTAAAATAAGGAAATATTTTACCATCATCCTTTCTTTCTATCTGAATTATGTCTCCTCTTTCACATCCTTCAGGTAAAGCTGAATCTTTTAAAGAAATCTTTGGCAATTGTACTTTTGATATATTTAATTCTCTAAGAATTTTTTCAGATTCTTTTTTGTTTAATCTTACATGTTTTGATTGAAAAATATGCATTCTGGAGGGGTATAAAGTTACATAATTTACATTAACTTTAACAACTTTATAATAATAAAAGATAATAAAACTCGGTTTATAAATTTTTGGGTTGCTTTGGCTTTGTTTAAATAGGGGCTTCTGTTTAAAAAGTCTATGAGATATTAAAGATTAAGATTTTTCTATAACTTCCTTTTCCTTACCTGTAATTTCATATAATTTGTAAATTTCTTCATTAATTTCATAATCAACATTTTTAATTTGTTGCTCGTCTTTCTTTTCGCATAATTCCATCATTCTCTTAACTAATTCTTTTATCTTCTCTGCCTGTTTTTCATCAGGCAATTTAATAGGTAATAGTTTTAAATAAGGAATATCAAATCTTATGTAACCCCCAGCCATATGTGTTGTTTCAAATTTCATTTTATAATAATAGTTAATAAGTTTAGAATTGATGATGGCTAAAAGAATTTCAAATAAATCTTTATCTTTTGGAATTAAAATAGAAGATTTTCCAACATAATAACCTTTATTATCAATAGTCGCTTGAACGCCCTTTGTAACTCTTGCTATAACAAGTTTTTTCTTCTTAAATAATTCTTTTAATTTATCTGAATAAATTTTATTTTCAATATATTCTTCCTTCCATTCTATGCAATATTTTTTTATATCTCTTGTCTGAATTACAGGAGAATATTTTTTATCTTTCTCTTTTTCTTTTGCTTTATGTTTTGCAAATCCTGTAATAGAAGAACCCCAAACAAAAGTTTCTTGATAATCTTTTAGTTTATCGCAAGAATCTAACTTTCTCATAATCTCTTTATTTTCTTCGTTTGAACTAATCATAAAATTAAGTTTTTTATCTTTTTCAAACTCTTCTTGGTTTATTTCATTTAATTTTAATTCTTCTACTAAATCTTTTTCGTCATCAATAACAGCAACACCCAACTTATTTTTTTTCTCTTTCCCATTTTTGAAAATAGTTATTACAGGATAAGTCGAAGCGTCTTTGAAAACTCTTAAATGTGAAACATCAATTATCTTCTTTAAAGATGTTTCTTCTAATATTAATTTCCTCAATGCAAATGCATTTTGAGTTGATAAATATGTATTTGGATTGATAAACCCAAACATTCCACCTTCCTTTAAGAGTCTTATAGATTTCTCAATGAATAACTGGAATAAATTATATTTTACAACATTATTATTAACTTTAGAACTTTCATAAATTTTATTAAAATAATCTGTTCCTTTGATTTTAGAGTAGTCAACATATGGTGGATTTCCAATAACAATATCAAAACCCCCTTCTTTTATCTTGGGAAATTGAGCATTCCAATTAAACGCCTTATCAAAACGAGAATCAGAGATTAAACTATTTCCATTCTTGATATTATCCTTCATAGTAGGCAAAACTCTTTTTCTTGTTTCTCTTGTTTCTTCTTCTAATATCTTTAACAATAAATTAAGTTGTGCTAACTCAACTGCTTTTTCATCCAAATCAACACCATAAATACAATTAGTTAAAATTGTTGTTTTCTCTCCTAAACTTAACTTCCCTTTCCATTCTTTGAAAGTATTTTGATATTTTTTAGATTTCTCACCATTTTTTAATCTCTCTTCAATTATGTTTATTAATTCTTGAAATGCTCTAATCAAAAAAGAACCAGAACCACACGCAGGGTCTATAACCTTAATATCTAAAATTTCATCAATAGATTTATTTTTAATATATTCTCCTATTGTATTTTTTACAATATAATCCACAATATAAGAGGGAGTATAATATATTCCCATCTTTTTTCTTTTTTTACTTAACAAATCTAATTTAACTCTCTTTTCTGTTCCTCTTAAAACAATCCCTAAATATTGTTCATAGATACTTCCCAATAAATCAACAGGAATCTCATCAAACATATATCTCTCTTGATGGTCTTGAGTTCCATAATATAATCCTTTGATAACTTTGACAAGAACCCTATTATCAAAAAACCCCTCTTTTTCTAATATTCCATCTTGAAATAATTTTGAGTTGTAAGTTTTATCAAATCTTTGGAATTGTGCTTTTAACACTGCCCAAAGATTCATATCTGTAAAACCTTTTTCAACATCATTAATAATCTTTAATAAGAAATCTTTTGCTTCTAAGCCCCTATCCTCAACAGAACGCATAAAGATTAATCTATCAATCAAAATCTGAACAACCTCATCAATTTGAGAATCTTCTAAATAACTTCTTTTGCTTTTCAAATCTTTAGATAGCCATTCTCTATACTGAAGTAAGTCTGTTAATATTGATTCATCGATAGGTTTTATTAGTTTTTTATCAACATTCTCAAGGAGTTTGTTTATTTCTCCTTGCTCAAAACTCTCTCTTGATAACAACCATAATCTATCAAAATCCTTAACAAAATCCTCACAATTAAATCTTAAATAGTCGGTCTTATCTTTCAATAAATTTTTATCAATATTTTTGATATTTGATAATGCATGAAAAACCCTTATTCTTGCGAAGTTGGTTAAAACTGCAAACTTGATATTCTTATGGTGAGCATAAGAAACAGCTTGTCTTCCCTCTTCTTCATTTAATCCAACATTTGTTTTCTTTGCTTCTATTACTAATTTATCTTGATTTCCTATTCTAACAACATAATCAGCTCTACCTTTCAAAATCCTTTCTTCTTTAGACATATCATACCTATTCCAACCTAATGCCTCAAATAGTGGTTCAATAAACCAACTCTTTATTTTTTCTTCAGGCATAGAATCCCTTTCGTTTTTTGGGATAGAGAGAAATTTTCTAACTATTTCTTCTACTTCTAATTTTGCACTTTCTTTATCCATAATTCAAATAAGAATTTTTAATTTTTAATTATTTGTATTTCATAGAAAATCTATAATAAAATTTAAAAATGCTTAAGCCTTCTAAAATTAACCTCCTTGAGTGGATTTATTCCACTCTTGGACGCCTTAAATTAGGGTGTCCGAAGGAGAAGGCGTCAAGGGGTTTACTTCTTGATTGAATTTCCCTTAGAGAATTAGGGGTTTGACAAAATGGAAATAGAAGAAAGAAAATTATCTGTATTGAGAAAAAAAGGAGAAAAAATAGAAAGGTATAACTCATCTGAAAGAAATGATTTTGTCAATGATGAAGATATAATCGGATTTGATGCAAATGTATTAGTTGATATAGTTTGGTCTGATGAATTTAAGCAAGAGATAAGAGATAGAGTTTTCCTTAATGTTTTAAAAATATATACAACAGAAATTGCCTTGGGTGAAGCTCGCCAAACACTTATCAAGAAAAAAGGGTATACACATGATAAAGCAACAAATGAACTAAAAGAGATATTGAGAGAATTTTCAATAAATAAAATAAAACATAAAAAACAATTTAATAATCTTGGAAATAAATGGGTGGGTATAGTTAAGAAAAAAATGTATATTAAAAAATTCGATACATTTCCAAATGATTGTAAGATATTATCTAATCTTATAGGACAGAAAAATATAAATGTTTATTTTACTGAAGACAAAGATATTGCTAAAGCTACGAAACTCTTAAAATTAAAAGTAAGAATAAAAATTATTCCTGAAGCAGAAAATTTAACAAATTCTAAAATAAGAGAATGGACTAATCAAATGAACAAATCTCGCAATAAATTTCGTAAGCATCGGTAGATTTCCCTTTAGCTTTATTTAATGCCTCTTTCCATAATTCTTTTCTAATTTCTTTAACATCTTTCATAGTTTTTTGCCTTTCTTTTTTAGAAATAGATAATCCATATGCTGCCTCAAATTTAGCACAATTAACTTGAGAATCTATTCTTTTTTGAGCAATACTCATTAATTTTTCAAATTGTTGTTTAAAATTTTCTCCTGTTTGCTCTATATTATTAAAAACATTATTCTTAAATTCTTTATTAACTTGTTGACTCATTTTATAAAAAGAAAATTAAACTATTTATATTTTTATTTTGTGTAGAATTACCAAGAATTATATTTTTTAAACCTTTTGTCCACCCTCTTTTCATATTCATTACAAAAATTACATCTTTATAAATTTTAACCTTTCTTAAATTTGGATTATTTTTCTTTTAGAAAAGCAATTATATTGTTGAATTTTATCACCACAAAGTATTTAAAGGTAATATTACTCTATTTAGAGTAAACTTACTAATATAAAGTAAAATGGCAAAAATAGGAAATTACTATGTACCTGAATTGACATTTAGTCAATGCGTAGAGATTGTGAAAACAATTTATAAAAATAGCATCAGCTCCGACGAGAGTTTGGCTACTAAGTTGGGACATTCAACAACAAATAGTGGAGGATTCATTAAGAAACTTGTTACCTTGCGTCAATTAGGTTTAATCAAAAGCGGAATTAAAGGAATCCAGTTAACTAACTTGGGAACCAGAATCGCAAAACCCTTGGGAAATGAAGAGAAAAAGGCTTATGGCGAAATATTATCTAAAGTTCCTTTAATATCAGAAATAAGAAAAAAGGTGGGGAGTAAATCTCCCGACAAAGAGGGAATGCTTTTAGCACTAATAGACATAACAGGAGTAGACAGAGCTAAGTTAGATAAGGAAGTTTTTAGGATACAAAAAATATTTAATGACGCAATGAAATATGCTTCCGAGTCAGAAGGTTTATCTTTTGACGACGGAGGTTTTGAAATGGAAAAAGAAAATAATGTGGGCGTTTCAAACATTATTGAATTCAAAACTGGCGGACTCTATATGAGAGTCCCTAAAGACATTGATTCAATAGAGCAAGCAGAAATAATACTTTCTGCTCAAAAACAAGCACTTCAGAAAAGACAGAAAAAATGACAAGAATAATACTCTTCGAAGAGAAAGGCACTCAGCGGTTATGGGACGCTGAGTGTTGGCTATCATAATAAATTAAAGGAGCCCGAAGGCTCCAGGACACAAAATGCACCGCGAAGCACAATTTGAATCCATAAAAGAAAAGGAATGGTTATATAAAAAGTTAACGGAGAATAAAAAATATAGTCAAGAATGGACAGCATACAACAAAGCACAAACAAACGAGAAATTACTCTTTATGAAGTTGCTTAAGGATTTATGTGATAATATTGAACAACCTCTTTATAAATTTGGTAGACCAACTTTGCCTTTTAATGACATGCTCTTTGGTTCTGTTATGAAAATCTATACAGGATTTTCTTTAAGGCGTTTTATGTCTGATATGAAAATAGCAAAAGAATTTGGGTTAGTCTACAAGGTTCCTTGTTATTCTTCATTATCAAACTTTATGAACAAACCAGAGGTTAAGACAATTTTAGAACAACTCATTATAATTAGTTCCTTACCTCTTAAAGAAGTTGAAGCTGATTTCACAATAGATTCTTCTGGATTTTCTACTTCACGATTTGCAAGATGGTTTGATTATAAATGGGGCAAAGAAAGGAGATATAAAATCTGGTTAAAAGCTCATCTTCTTTCCGGTATTAAAACCAACATTATAACAGGAGTTAATATTACTGAAGGGAATAAAGCAGATAGCCCACAATTAAAAGGACTTGTTAAAAAAACAGCAGAAAATTTCAAAATATCTGAAGTAAGTGGAGATAAAGCGTATTTGAGTAGGGAGAATTTCGAGGTAATAAATGATTTTGGAGCAACACCCTATATTCCATTTAAGAAAAACGTAACAGGAAAAAAGGCTGGTTCTCAGATTTGGAAGAAGATGTATCATTTCTTTATGTTTAATCAAATTGAATTTTTATCACACTATCATAAAAGGAGCAATTCTGAAACTTGTTTTCATATGATTAAAACTAAATTCGGAAGTCATATTAAAAGTAAAAAAGAAACCGCACAATTTAATGAATTATTGGTTAAAGTTTTATGTCACAACATTTGTGTTGTGATTCAGGAAATCTGTGAACTTGGAATTAAAGCAAACTTTAAATTAGAGGAACCTATTAGAATATAATGGAAAATCCATTTGAATTACCCAAAGAATTATTGCATGAGGTTATTATGAGGACTATTGATATAGACAATATTTCTAATAAAATTATAAGAAAATCTTTTGGATTAGATTTAAAATTTGGAGAAGAAAAAGATAATTGGAAGCCCCTTAATTTAAGTAAAATATTCAGATTTAATGAATTCTTTTTAGTAAATTTTGGTGCAAGTTCAAGAGCAAATTTATTATTAGAAATTATTAACGAGGTTAACCAACATAATAAAGAAGAGTTAAAAACAAATAAAGATTTTAAAAATAAATTGATAAAATTTTATAAAATAAGAGATATTTTTGCTCACAATATATATCCTAAAGATTTGAAGGGGATTACCAGATTGGAATCTTCAATACCTCACTGGATAGAGTTAAACAAACAACATTTAGAATTATATGGGGAATTAAGAGAATTTCTTACTAAAATGGCTTCTTTTGAGCAAGTAGAAAATTAATCTCTGTTTAAAAAGTCGTCAGTTTTTCTTACTTATTAAACAAAGCCGGTTGCTTTCTTCTAAAAATTTATTTTAGCTTAAATCCAAACTTCTTTTCATATAGAATACATTTAGCAACTTAATAGAAGAATATTCTTCTATAATTAAAAATTCAAAAAATGGCTCCGAAGGGATTTGAACCCTCGACACCTAGGTTAAAAGCCTAGTGCTCTATCCAGGCTGAGCTACGGAGCCTGATTAAAATTAGTCAATTTGGTTTAAAAAATATTCGTTATAGGTTTTTGATTACATTTCTAATTAATTCTTTTAACTTTCAAGTAAATTTATAAGAATTTTTATTCTAAATTCTTTAACTTTTCTTCAACTTCTTCTCCAGAAACTATTCCAACAAATTTTTCTATAATTTCTCCATTTTTAAAAACAAAAAAAGCAGGAATTGAAAAAATGCCTAATTTTCTTGCAATATTTCGATTTTCTCCAATATCAATTTTTCCAAATTTTATCTTTTTGAATTTATCACTTATTTCTTCTAATATCGGAGACATCGTAAGACAAGACATGTTCCATTCTTTAAAAAAATTAATAAAAACAACTCCTTGTTTCACAAAATCATTAAATTCATTGTCTGTTAATTCAGGAATTTTATCATTATTTATCATAGAACTTAGGAATTATGAGATTTATAAAACTTTTTAAAATCTTGTTTCAATATCTTCAAAGCTGTCTTTTATCTCTTCCTTAATTTCTTTTATGAATTTTTCACTAGTGTCTTTTTTGTATTTAAATTTCTCATCTAAAACTTTTCCACTATTCTTAAATGCTTGAAGAGAATATTTTTTAGGTTTTCCTATAAGACTATTAAGCCATTTAGAAATTTTCTTCATTTCTTCCAAATCATGCATATTCTCAATTACTGTGGTTCTAAATTCATAATCTTCCAGTTTTGAAATCAATCTTATACTTTCTTCAATTTTTTCTAAATTAATATCTGCATTTATAAATTCTTTATATCTCTCCTTACTAGATTTTATGTCCATTGCAACAAAATCTACAAGCTCCTCATCAATTATTTCTTTAAGTTTTTCAGGAAAACTTCCATTTGTATCAATTTTTATTAAGTATCCAAGTTTTTTTATTTCTCTTAAAAAATTCTTTTCTAAAGTTAATAAAGGTTCTCCTCCTGTTATGCAGATACCTTCTAAATATTTTTTTCTCTTTTCTAAAAAGTCCAAAATTTCTTTTTCAGAAAAAATATTCTCATTTTTTTCAGTAACTAATTCAGGGTTATGACAAAAACCACATCTGAAATTACATCCATAAATAAATATTGTACATGCTATTTTTTTTGGATAATCTACCAAAGTTGTTTTTTGAAGTCCGCAGATTTTCATTGGAATTATTAAAAAACTTTAAGCAACTTCGAAATTTTTTCTATCTCGGAATTCAGATACCTTTCCTTCATTCCATTGGCTGATAGGTCTTAGATATCCTACAACTCTGGAATAAACTTCACATTCACTTCCATTAAATTCTTCTTTATTTTCTTTTGTATTTTCAATTCCGGCTTTTTCATTTCCTTGTTCTTTAATTTCTTGATTTTCTTTTTCCATTTTTAAATTTTCATTTCAATTTTTTTATTTAATTTTTTATTTGAATGTTCTTTTCATTTTCTCTTCTGATAATTTTTCCTTCTGAATTTCTTACAATTCCATGCTCAGCATCGCATTTAGGGCAATAAAAATGCTCTCCTGCAATATAACCATGAATCGGACAAACTGAAAAAACAGGCGATATTGTAAAATAAGGCAGACTGAAATTTTCAGAGATTTTTCTAACTAATTTTTTTATTCCTTCCTTATTTAGTCTTTCTCCGACAAATGAATGAAAAACTGTTCCTCCAGTATATCTTGTTTGTAAAGGATCCTGTAATTCCAGAGCTTCAAATAAATCTGTTGTATAATTAACAGGAAGTTGTGTTGAATTTGTGTAATAAGGAGGAGCTTTTTCATTTCTTACTGCTCTTTCATTTGCAGTAATTATCCTTCCAAATCTCTTTTTGTCAATTCTTGCAAATCTGTATGTGGTTCCTTCTCCAGGAGTTGCTTCTAAATTATAAATATTTCCTGTTTCATTTTGATATTCTTCAAGTTTTTTTCTCATAAAATCTAAGACTTTTACTGAAAATTCTTTTCCTCTTTCAGTTCCTATATCTTCTCCAGGCATAAAATTCATTATACCTTCATTCATTCCTAATAAACCTATAGTAGCAAAATGATTTTTCCAATACTCTCCAAATCTCTTATTAATATTTCTTAAATAGAATTTAGAATAAGGATAAAGTCCTCTTTCTGTAAGTTTTTCAAGATTTTTTCTTTTTATTTCTAAACTTTCTTTTGCAAGTTCCATTAAATCTTCTAATTTGTTAAAAAAATCTTCTTCATCTCTTGAAGTAAAACCTAATCTTGGTATATTAATTGTTACTACTCCTATACTTCCAGTTAAAGGATTGGCTCCAAATAAACCTCCACCTCTTTTTCTTAATTCTGTCTGATCTAATCTGAGTCTGCAACACATGCTTCTTGCATCTTCTGGATTCATATCTGAATTTATAAAATTGGAAAAATAAGGAATTCCATATTTAGCTGTCATTTCCCAAAGCATATCATATTCAGGATTTTCCCAATCAAAATCTTTTGTGATATTATAAGTAGGAATAGGAAAAGTGAAGACTCTTCCTTCAGAATCTCCTTCTATCATAATCTCAGCAAATGCTTTATTTAACAGATTCATTTCACGCTGAAATTCTTTATAGGTCTCTTTTTGTGGAATTCCTCCTATGATTATAGCTTCATCTTTCATATAAGAAGGAACTTTTAAGTCCATAGTTATATTCGTAAATGGAGTATTGCCTGTGATAAAAACTTTTCCATTACGACGAGCAATTACTGTTTCATTGTCAGTGTTTGGACACCAAATTGTTCCAGAATAATTTATCTTTTCTATTTTTTGGATATAGGTTTCTTTATGTTTTATTAATCTTAGAACATAAATAATCTTTTTTCCAATTGTTGGTTCTTTTTCTAATACAGTGAAACCATATTCTGCATTTACAGCTATTTGCTGTAATCCATCTAAAATACTTTTATTTGTTGTTGCAATCTTACACTTTTCAAATCCATCTGCTTTTATGAAAATTTCTAAAAATAATTTTGATTGCTCTTTATTCATGTTCAATAATTTTTCAGGAATAAAGTCAATTCTTTCATCATCTTCAAATAAGTCATGAATTTTTTTTGAGGACTTTGCATTTAATTTAATCATTTTAATAGAATTTCCTAAAGAAGGTGATGAATCTCTTTCAGAATAATCTAATCTAATCTTTTTAAGGAGATTAATTATTTCTTTGTACTCTTTTGGTTTTTTTAATTTAGATTGATAAATTGTAATTCTTCTAGACTGCCTGTGTTTTTGTCCTGAATGTTCTGAAGTTCCTTCTGCAATTATCCATGCAAGAAGTTTTATCATCTCATTAGATATATTTTGTTTTTTGTTTGTATTTCCTCCAGTTATAGGAATTATGAGGGGAGCCTTTCTTTTCTTAATACTCTCTATCTCTTCTAAAACATATTCTTTTGAATTAAATCTCCTTCTAACTACTCTATGTTTTGGTGAAATTAACTGATCCTGAATCCTATTTTTTAAGTTATACATTTCTCCTGTGTAATGCTTCTTAAATAATCTTTTAATTTTTTGATTTTCTATTTTTCCTTTATTAAGATTAAAAGTTTTAATTATATCTCCTTTTTCTAATTTCGAGTATCCTTTCCAACCCTTAGGAGTTAAAATTTCTGTATCTTCAGATATACATTGGAATCCAACTCTTGTAGGAACAGCAAGATTAAATAAAAATTCTTGCATACACTGTTTTATTTCTTTATAATCCAGAGCATCATATCTTATGAAAGGTGCTAATAGAGTATCAAAATTAGAAAATGCTTGTGCTCCTGCTGATTCTCCTTGCAGAGTATAAAAGAAATTTATAATTTGTCCTAAAGCTGTTCTAAGATGTTTTGGAGGTTTTGATGCAACTTTTCCTTTAACTCCTTTAAATCCTACTAACAACAAATCTTTCAAATCCCATCCTACACAATAGACTCCTAAAATTCCCAAATCATGAATATGTAAATTTCCTGTTTCATGCGCATTTCTTATAGCTTCAGGATAAATTCTTCTCATCCAGTAATTACTTACTATTTTTGTAGATATGTAATTATTAAGTCCTTGCAGAGAAAAACCCATATTTGAATTTTCTTTAACCATCCAATCATTTAATCCAATATAATCTTCAACAGCTTCAATAGTATCAAAAAGTCCTTTTACATTTCTTAATTCTTCACGACTTTTTCTGTATAAAATATAAGATTTTGCAACTTTTGCATGTCCTTCTTCAATAAGGATTTTTTCAACCAAATCCTGCACTTCTTCTACTTCAGGTATTCCTAAATTTCCATGTTTCTCTTCTAATTTTTTTAGAATTAAATCTGATAAATATTTTGATTTTTCTTTATCTTTTCCTCCAACAAATTTTACAGCTTTCCAAATAGCTTCTGTAATTTTATCTTGATTGAATAGAACAACACTACCATCTCTTTTTCTGATTTTATTTACCATTTACATTCCTCTTAATTCTTTTTTAAAATCTTTAATATCCTGAAAATCTCTATATACAGACGCAAATCTTATATAAGCAACATTATCTAATTTTTTTATTTTTTTCATTACTAACTCACCAATTTTTGAGCTTTCTATTTCTCTGCTTCCTCTTCTTCTAATTTGTTCTTCAATTAAATTTATCATCTTTTCAACCTTTTCTTTTGATATTGGACGCTTTTCAAATGCTTTTTTTATACCTTCTTCTAATTTTTCTCTATTAAACTTTTCTCTTCTCTTGTCTTTTTTTATTATACATAATTCTTCTTTTACAGGCTTTTCGTAAGTTGTAAATCTTTTTTTACATTTTATGCATTCTCTTCTTCTTCTTATTCCTTCAGGAGAATCTCTTTTATTAGTTACTCTTAAATTTTTGCTTCCACAGTATGGACAGTTCATTTTTTGAATACTTCTTTTAACTTTAAGAAAGTACAATATGTTGTATGTCTAAAGTTAAACTCCTTTGTTTATTGTATAAACAATAAAATTAATAAACCTTTATTATTTAAATCTTTCTAACTTCACAAAAGAAGTTACAGTTAAAAAGCACTATTTATTTAAGAATTTTTCAAAAAGAAAGATATAGAATACTTGATTTTTTCCTATTTCTTCAAATATTTTAGGATTAACACTTCTTCTTTCTAAATATCTTTCTTTTAATGTTTCTTTACTGATATCAAAATTATTTAAAATTTCTTTTTCCAAATTTTTCTTCATTAAGCAACTAAAAACAGAATCTACTAATAATTTAGAATCAATATCCTTTGGATGTCTTAAAATAGTCCCATTCAATTCTGAAATTTTTTTTAAAGCAGAACTCTTTAAGTTTTCTAATTTATAATAAACCTCAGTTGCGAATTTTTTATTCTTTCTGCTTAATTTTCCTCTAAAAGAATTCAAATCCTCTTCATTTACGTATCTATTGAATAAGAAAGGAAATAATTCATGATATCTCTTTTCTCTTTTATGTAGTCCAATATATTTAAGAAGAATTTCCGACTTATTCTCCATAAAATTTAATAGTAATTAGACTTATTAAATCTTCTTCTGATAGAATAATCATCTGATTATTAATTCACATTTCTTGCAGATATCTTTTCTAGAGGGCTCTCCGCAAATTTTACAGTAATTAATTTTTTTATCTTCTTTTTTTATTTTTTTTGACAATTTTAAGAAATTTTTCATAAAATTTTCCTTTTCTTTATCTGAAAGTTTATTAATAAAATTTCTAATCTCAACTCTGTAAGTCTCTTTACGATAAGGGCAAATTTTTCTATAAATTGGAAGATTAAATTTCTGAGAATAACTTCCAATATCTTTTTTCTTAACAAAAAATAAAGGTTTTATTCTAATTATGAATTTTTTAGTTTTTATTTTTAAAATTGGATTAAAATTTGAATTTAGAGCAGGACTTCCTTTTAAAATATTCATAAGAAAAGTTTCTATTTCATCATTAAAATTATGTCCTGTTGCTATCTTATTTGCTTTTAATTCTCTTGCTTTTTTATTTAAAATCCATTTTTTTATTATTCCGCATAAATAGCAATTATTCAATTTTTTATTGTTTTTTTTAAAAATTTCCAACAGAGTTTTTCCAATTTCTTTTTTTACAGAATAGACATGAAGTTTTATCTGCAATTTGTCACATAATTTATTTACAGATTTCAGACAATTTTTACTATATTTCCCAAGTCCTAGATCAATATGAATCGCTTCTAATTTATATCCTAATTTTTTTAATAAATAAGCTATTACAGCAGAGTCTTCTCCTCCTGAAATTGCTACTAAAATTCTTTCTTCTTTATTGCAAAGTTTATACTTTTGAATTGTCTGATTTACTTTTTTTTCTATATTCATAAAAACAGAAAGATAAAGAAGTTTTAAAATTATCGAATATTTTACAGCAAATTTACATTCTTTCCAAAACTTTAATCCTTTCTTCAATTGGCGGATGTGTTTGTGTTAAACCAGACATTTTTTTTCTAAAAGGGTCTGAAATGAAAAGAGGAGAAACTGCTCCTGAAACTTTTATCGGCGTGTTTTCTGTTTTTATTTTTTTCAAGGCATTTATTAATCCTGTAGGGCTTCTCGTGAATTTTACAGAAGACGCGTCTGCTGCATATTCTCTTTTTCTTGAAATTGCAAATTGAACAAGCATAACAACAATTGGTGCGAGAATTGCAAGAAGAATTCCTATTATCATTAAAATTGCACCGCTTTTTCCATCTCTATTTCTTCCTCCACTAAACCATAAACTTCTTAAAAATATTTGGGAGATAATTGCAATCATTCCAACTAAGACAGCTGTAAGAGTCATAAATCTTATATCATAATTTGCAATATGTGAAAGTTCGTGCCCGAGAACTCCTTCCAATTCCTGCTTGTTTAATTTTTTCAATGCTCCTTCTGTCACGCAAATTACAGAATGTTTGGGATCTCTTCCTGTTGCAAAAGCATTTATCTGCTCTCCTTTCATAATATAAATTTTCGGTTTTGGCATTCCACTTGCAAGGCATAATCCCTCGACAATATTATGTATTTGTCTGTACTCCTGCCCTGATGCGGATTTTGCATTTACTGATTTAAGAGCAATTTTATCTGAATTATAATAACTTATTAAAATATAAGAAATTGAAATTATAATTCCAATTATTAAAATAAAGAAAAAAAATTCAGAATAGATTAGTCCAATCACATAACTTAGAAGAACGAGAATTGCGAATATAAAAATAATCAGAAAAAAAGAATTTCTTTTATTCTGTGAAATTTGTTCATAAAATGAAACATGCTTAACCATAAATTAATTAATAAAAAAGAGTATAAAAAGTTATTTTATGAAATAAAAAACTGTTCCTGGGTGATATAATTTTGTCATAGTTCTTAATAAAATTAAATTATTAAAAATTAACATGAGGAAGATTATGTTAGTTTTAATAAATGGGTAATCTTTATGCTCTAACTCTACTAGGAATATTTGGTAAATCTAAATAATGAATTAATTTGATATTATATCTGAAAAAAAAAACATTATTTGATTATTGGAATCATTGTTTTAATAGGAATAATCTTTATTGATAGTTATTTTCAAAAAAACCACAATGTTTCTGGCTCATAGTCTTTTGGAAAATTTTTCGATTCATCTTTTTCAAATTCTTTCTTTCGTGCTTTGTTTATAATTACTTTTTGATTTTTTGTTAAATTTTTGTTATTAAGAATCTTTCTAAAAATTGTTTGCTTGAAGATATTAACAACCAAAATTAAAAGATTAAAATAAAGAAACTTTTTTCCACCAAAAATATTTACTATTCTTAACTTATTCAGAACTCAACTTTTGGAACAGCCCTTTTTTCTTCAGGAATTTTTAAGTAAGGTTTTTCTTTTTTGTTAAAAATTCCTGCGAAAATAATTCCAGGGAAAACTTTTACTGAATTATTGTAATCCAAAATCGAATCATTATAAAATTGTCTTGAATATGCTACTTTATCTTCAATCGCTGACAATTCCTGTTGTAAATGCAAGAAATTTTCATTTGCTTTTAACTGAGGATAATTTTCAGCAAGAGCAAAGATACTCTTTAATGCTGATTGTAATTGATTTCCTGCTTTCATTTTTCCAACAATATCTTTTGCACCAAGCAATGCTTTTCTCGCTTCTGTGACTTTTGTTATCATTGCTTTTTCATGTTTAACATAACCTTTAACAGAATTCAAAAGATTTGGAACAAGGTCAGCTCTTTTCCTAAGCTGAACATCTATTTGAGAAAGAGAATTCTCTATTCTGTTGCTTAAAACTATAAATTTATTGAAATAATAAATAAACATTATTAAAATCAACGCAAGTACAGCAACTAATATCCAAACTACCCATAACATATTATTAAAGAGACTATTTTATTTATAAACTTGTTGTTCATTTTTTCTTCTCATAATCTTCAATTGCTTTTTTTAAAGTAATTAATGCTAATCGTGCACAATGAATTTTAGAATCTGGAATTTTTCCAAGATGATTAAAAATATCTCTTTCAGTTATCTTCTCTGCTTCTATTAAAGGTTTGTTTTTTATCATTTTAGTCAATGCTGAACCAGAAGAATAAGCACCTGCGCAGCCTATTGCCTGAAATTTTACATCTTTTATAATATTCTCTTCAATTTTTAGAAAAAATTCCATAATATCTCCACAAGGACCTTTGTATCTTGCAGAAGAATCTGCATTTTTAATTGTTCCAACACCTTCTCTATTCAAAAAATACTTAATTGCTTTATCTGAATATCCTGCTTCTTTTAATAATTCTTTTTGATTTATCACTTTTTACAAGTTCCTTTCATAATACAACATTCACATTTGCAATCAATATGCACATGTCTTTCAATAAGTTTTAACATGGGAATTATTATTTTTTCATTTAAAGAATAAATTCTTTCTTTTCCTTTTTTATTTACTTCTACAATTTTGCAGTTTTTTAAAGATCTTAGAGAATGGGAAAGTTTGCTTTGTTCAATCATAAGGTCTTTGGATAATTCTGTGACATTTTTATTGCTATTTCTTAAACTGAGAATTATTCCTATTTTTATAGGATTTGCGAGATTACTAAAAAAGAGATGATATGTTCTGTGATTTATATAAGGATTAAATGAATTTTCTTTCATTTTGAAAAATTTTTCTTTTAATTTTTTGAAATACTGGAAATTTCATATGAAATTTCTTACATATGAAAAATAATTCATACGACTATTTAAATCTTTTGATTAGAATAAATTATCTGTTCAGATTCTTTCACCATTAGGCAGCATATTATCAGGACGTTTTATACCTTTTTTTTCAAGCTGAAATCTTTTACAGTTCTTATAATTTTTATCTGATAAACAATACTCTTTTCTCCATTTCATACTAATTCTTCCTTGTTTTTCTAATTTTCTCAGAGGGCAAACTTTAAACCATTTACAGGGCATTTTATTCTTTTATATTCTTAAATTATCCTTATTTTTTTATTTTATAATAAATTAATTTTACTTTAAATATATTAATCAAAAGTAGATTTTTTTATTATTTAAAATATTAATAGTTATTTTTAAGAAAAAATTAATAAAATCTCTACAACTTTTTTACTATCTCCTTCTTCCTCTACCCATTCCTCTTCCCCTTCCATTTCTTGGGCCTATACCAAGACCTCTTCCTCTGCCTGCACCTAATCCTCTTCCTTGACCAATTCCTGGTTTCCAATTATTTTCATTATTATTCTGATTAAATTCTGTATCTTCTTTTTCAGTTTCTTTTTCGTTTAATAAAATAGCTTCCTGAGGACAAGCATTTGCAGCATCTTTTAAACAATCTGCATTTTCATCTTTTATTCTCGCTTTTCCATTTACTACTTCTATTCCTTCTGGACAAATATTTGAACAGATTCCACATCCTAAACATTTGCTTTTAACAACCTTAGCCATTTTTATAAAATTAAATTTATTAATTTTTATTATTGCAATATTATACCTTTTTTTTCTTCTTTCTCCTGTTCTTCTATTATTTCATTAATATTACCTTTAATTATCTCTATTGCTTTTTTAATTTTTGGTTCTCTAATCACAGCACAAACAAATTTATTTTTTATTCTAAGAATATTTGGTCCAAATATTTTCCCTACTAAGACATCTATATCTTCTATAACAGAGGATGTGGCTTCGGCTTTATTAGGATCTCCATGAATTCTATTCTCGTTTTCTCTATACTTTGAATTTTCTCTTGTAACAATAAAAGATAATTTTCCAGTCTTAGCTGAAAATTTCCATATTTGAAAATATTTTGATTCTCCTATATGATCATCAGATTTTATCTTTTCCTTGTCATCTGTTCCTATAGCAAAAAGCAAGTCTTGTTTGATTTCTTTTATTGCTTTTTGAGGACAGATCTTTACAGCCTTTTTTAAACATTCTTCATCTTGTTTTTTTATTACTGAAATTCCTTTTTTTATATCTAATATTATTTGCTCTGGACATATATTTCTACAAAGCCCACAACCTATACACCTATTCTTGCTTATATTAAACATCTGATTAGTTCTTTAAATTTTATTAAGATATTCTCTTACAGAAGATTCTGGTAAAGCGCCAATAAACTCATCAACGATCTCTCCATTCTTGAAGATTTTAACTGAAGGAATGCTTGTTATTTGATATTTTTGACTTATTACAGGAGCTCTATCAACATTTAATTTAGCTAAAATAAATTTTCCTTTATTCTCACTTATAATTTTTTCTAAAATAGGCCCTAATATCAAACAAGGCATGCACCATTCAGCCCAAAAATCAACAATAACAGGTATCTCTTTGCTTTTCTCTATTACTTTTTCTTCAAAATCATAGTCTTCTACTTCAATTTTTATTTTGTTTTCTTCATTTTCCATTTTGATAATAAAAAAATAACTTTTTCTTTTTAAATTCTTCGGTAATTATAATTAGATTTTTATTTGTTTTTATTAAGATATGGGAAAGATATCTTTTTGACAAGATTAATAGCTGTTTTAGTTATTTCTAATTTATACATTCCTGGTGTTGAATTCATTATTTCATAAATTTCTAATTTTTCAGTAAGTATAGAATTATAAACAGATTCAATTTTATCAACTAGATTATTAAGTCTCATTTTAAAAATATGGGCGCGGAGGGAATTGAACCCCCAGCTGTCGGGCTGGAGCCGACCACTTTACCATTAAGCGACGCACCCTAATTTTATTAGAATTTCTTGATTTTTAAAGCTTTAATCTTTGCCTATTCTTTTCATTTCTTCAATTTCTTCTCCTGAAATTGCACATCCTTTAAATTTTAAAGCATAAAGCAAAGCATCTAAAAGTTTTCCATTTCCTATCTTTATTAAGTTCTTTTTATATGCGACATATACTAATTCAACAGAACGAATAATTTTAAATTGATTGAAAAATTTAAAATCTTTTTTAATATATTTTAATTTTGCATGTAATCTTTTCTCCATAAGTTTTTTGAGATTTTCTGGTTTTTCACATAAGATTCTTGTGGTTCTCTCATCAATACAAATAATATTTTTTATTCCTTTTTTATTTAAAATAACAGATAATGCGAGACATGAAGATTCTCCAGAATCAATCAGATTTATTTTTTTATCTGCTATAAAAATATTTCTTGCTCTTTCTATTATTTCTTTAGTTTTTTTAGAAATTTCATCTTCTTTAATTCCTAGAGAACAAGACATTTCAAGAATCTTTTCATTTAAAAGTTGTTTGATTTTTAATGCTTCTAATTCAAATTTTTTTATTTCAATTGGCTTATCAATAACTTCTCTTTTCACATCTTTTGTTATTATAAATTTACCATTAAAATTCTTTTTTAAATCTTTAATAATATCTAACATTCCATTCATTGAAAAACTAATTAAAGTGCTTGCATCAAAAATTACTATTTTATTCATTTTATTGTCTTCTCCATTTCATTCAAACATTTCCATGGCTAATTTAATTCTTGATTTAACATTTATTGTTTTATTCTCTGGAATTTCAGAAATTGAAGATTTTTGTCCAGCATAACCAGCTAAATCAAACATAGTTATTCCAAGAAGGCTTGCTGTTTTTTCCATAGATATTCCATGCTCATAAATTTTAGAAGCTTTGTTTATACTTGATTTTATAAAAACATCTCGAATATAATCTTTTATTTTTCCAGAAAATTTCTCTAAGCTATTTCTTAATTGAATTAAATTATTTTTAATTTTATTCTTATCTTTTCTTTCAATAGAAGAAATCAAATTATTAATCAGAAGAATAATTTCTTCTTTTCTTTTCTTATTAAAATATTCTCTTTCTATTATCTTACTTAAAGAATAAACAATGACTGCAACAGCTATATTATCTGCATCTTGACTTATTGATGCTGTATGTATTGTTTGATTACTTAAATCTTTTAATTTTATAACTTCATCATTTTCAATAGCTGTTCTTGTTTCTATAAAAATTCTTAGAATATTATCCATCTCTTTCATTAAAAATAAAGAGATTATTAATTAATAAATGTTAGGTTCTTGTTCGTATCTGAATATTTTAAAGTTAATTTGTCTTTTTTAAAAATTAGAATCAGTAACTTTTAATATTAGAAATTCTTCAATTTCTTATGAAAAAAATATTATTAGACACAAATTTTATTCTAATCTGTATAAAGCAAAAAATAGATTTTTTTGAAGAATTAAAACTCAGAGGTTTTAAAATTATAATTCCAGAAAATGTTATAAGAGAAATAAAAAAGATAAAAAAATCAAGACAAAAACAGCGTCATAGAGAGATTGCTGATTTGGCTTTAAAAATTCTAAATAAATCTTCTTTTGAAAAAATAAAATTTGAAAAAAGAAATTTGGATAATGCTATAGCAGAGTTTGCTAATAAAAATGAAAATATAACTGTAGCGACTCTTGATAGAGAATTAAAAAAGAAAATTAAAAAGCCCAAATTAATTATCAGAGGAAAGAAGAAGTTAGAAATTATTTAAGTAAGTCTTTTTATCTTGAATAACAACTTTTTTAAACCAATTCTTATTATTTTTTCCAGATAAAATGTTTTATTTAACAGAAGTTGAAGATTATGTAAGAGTAGCTCCAAGATTTTTTGGATTACCCACAGTAGAGTCTGTTGAAAGACAATTAATTGAAACTTATAGTGATTATTATGATAAAGAACTTGGAAGAGTAATCTCTGTAATAAATGTTTTAGAAGTCGGAGAAGGAATAATAATTCCTGGAGATGGAGCAACATATTATAATTCAAAATTTAAATTATTGACTTGGAAACCAGAACTTCATGAATTAGTTTATGGAATAATCTCAGAGATAACTAACTTTGGAGCTTTTATTGATATGGGAATTATGAGAGGAATGATTCATATTGGACAAACAATGGAAGATTATGTTAGTTTTAGTAAAGCAAATTCCTTATTAGGAAAATCAACAAAAAGAAATCTAAAACAAGGAGATTTTTGTCTTGCAAGAATAATCGCTATAAGTCATAAGGGAGACGAACCAAAGATAGGATTAACTATGAGGCAACCAGGATTAGGAAAATTAGAATGGATTAAAGAAGATAAATTAAAAAAACAAAAAGCTGCAGCAAAAGCAGCAAAAGCTGAAGAAAAAACTATTAAAGGAAAGTCAGGAAGTAAAAAGAAATGAATAAATTTAATTTTAAAGAAAAAAAGATAAACATAATGAATTCATAGTCCATTTGTTTCATATATTAATTAAATAAAAAATAAGAAAATGACACCAAAAGCAAAAGCATGTAAAAATTGCGGCAGAATCTATGAAGGAGAGAAATGTCCTAATTGTGGTTCTAAAGAATCAACAGAAAGTTTTAAGGGAAGAATAATTGTATCTAATCCTGAAAAATCTGAAATTGCTAAAAAATTAAAAATAAATGAAAAAGGAAGCTTTGCAATTAAAACCAGGTAATTCTAATGGAATTTAAAATAATCGAAGATAAAGAAAATCCTTTATTTAAAAGAAGGGAAATAAAAGGAGAAATTAAAGCAGAAATTACTCCGAGTCGTAAAGAGATTAAAGATATAGTATCCAAAAAATTTTCAGTTCAGCCAGAATGTATAAAAATAAAGACAATTAAAGGAAAATTTGGAAGAAAAGATTTTTCAGTTATTGCAAAGATATATCCTTCAAAAGAAGATAAGGACAAGATAGAAATTAAGAAGAAAAAAGAAATTGAAGAAGAAAAGAAAGCTTTAGAAGAAGAAAAAGTTCAAGAATCTCCTCAAAAAGAACAAGAAGAAAAATCCGAAGGAAATAATAATCTTATTAATGAATCTGAATCTTCAGATAAAGAAAAAATTAAAGAAGATTCCTCATTAATAAATTCTGATAAATCGAGCGAGCCTGCGAGCGAGCAATCTAAAGAATAAAAATGGGAAAGAAAAAAGCTAAATCAAAAAAGAAAGGAAAAAAGCCTCATAAAAACAAGCCTACTGGAAAAAAATATTCTAAGTATAAAATAGAAGGTGATAAAATTACAAGAGCTAGAACCTGTCCGAGATGCGGACCAGGAGTATTTCTAAATGTTTCTCAAGGAAGAGCTTATTGCGGAAAATGTCATTACAGTGAATTTGAAGGCAAAAAAAATGAAGAAGCATCTTCTAAAGAATAATTTCAATTCAGAAAATTATTAAAATAAAGATTTCTAAGTTTTAATATGGAAAAAATTAAAGAGGTGATATTCAGCGATTTAGACGGAACACTCATTGATAAAAATTATAGCTTTTTAAAATCTAAAAAAGCAATAGAACTTCTTAAAAATAAAAAAATTCCTTTAATATTAATCTCAAGCAAAACCAGAGCAGAAATAGAAGTCTATAGAAAAAAAATGAAAAATAAAGAACCTTTTATTTCAGAAAATGGAGGAGCAATTTTTATTCCTAAAGATTATTTTGATTTTAAATTCAAATCAAAGAAAAGAGATAATTATTCTATAATTGAATTAGGAACTCCATATAAAAAATTAGTTAAAATTATGAAAAATATCAATAAAAAATTTAAAGTCACTTCTTTTTATAAAATGTCTGCTAAAGAAATTTCAAATCAGATAGGTTTGAGTTTAAAAGAAGCAAAACTTGCAAAAAAAAGAGAATACGATGTGGTTTTTAAAATAGAAAATAAAAAAGATAAAAACAAAATAGTAAAAGAAATTAAAAGAAGAGGTTTCAATTATACTGAAGGAGGAAATTATTTCCATCTTTTAGGAGATAATGACAAAGGAAAAGCTGCTAAAATTTTAATAAGAATGTTTAAAAAACAGAATAAAAAAATAAAGACATTTTCTTTTGGGGATTCAAAAAATGATTTTCCTTTATTTAAATCTACAGACAAATCTTTTTTAGTTAAAGGACCTGAAGAATTAAATAAAATAGTTTTAAAAAAGTTTAAATAAAATGGAAAAAGAAGAAATTGAAAAAGCTGAAAAAATATATGCAAAAAGCATAGAAATTCTGAAAAAATTTCAATTAAAAAGTGGTGCAATATTAGCTTCTTCACCTAAAGGAAGATATCCTTATATTTATCCAAGAGATCATTCTATCTGCATACTCGCATTGATTGAATTAGATTATAAAGAAAAAGCAAAAAGAGCCCTGAAATTTATTTTAAAATCTCAGAATAAAGATGGAAGTTTTCCTCAGAGACTTACTCGTAAAGGTGAAGATGCAAGTTATAAACCAATTCAATTAGATAATACTGGTTTAGTGCTTTATGCTTTTGCAAAATATATTCAGAAAAACAAAGATGAAATCTTTTTAAAACAACAAAAGAGCAGAATAAAAAAATCAATAAATTATATTCTTTCACAATTAAATGATAAGAAAAATTTATTTTTTACTCCGAACAGTATTCATGAATTTCCTCCTTTTGAAGAAGGGCTTGAGATTTGGGCAAATTCAGTGTGTTATGGTGCTCTGAAAGAACTTGAAGAGATAGGAATTAAATCAAAAATTAAAATAAATAAAATAAAAAAAGATATATTAAAATATTTTTGGAATGGAGAATATTTTATTAAAACTATTCGAATTAAAGAATCATCTTCAGTTGCTAAAGAGCCTGATGTTTCTGCTTATGCAATTGCTGAATTTGGAGTTCTTAAAAATAACAATAAAAAAATCAGAGCAACTATAAAAAATATAGAAAAAGAATTATGGCATCCTAAACTTGGAGGAATATGCAGATATAAGAGACATATTGGAAGAAATAATGGAGGATGGGGACCTTGGCCTCATTTTACTCTGATGGTTTGCAAATATTTCATTAGAGCGAAAAGAAAAAAACAAGCTGAAAAATATCTAAGATGGATTTTGGACATCTCCTATAAATCCGAACTACCTGAGCATATCGCAACAAAAAAAGACTTTGAGAGATGGGTTAGAATATATAAAAAAGCAGGAATAATGAGAAAAGATAGAGAAATTATGCTAAAAAATGTAAGAAAATCAGAAATGTACAAAAAAGGTTTAGCTTATTCTGTTTTGCCCTTAGCATGGCCTCATGCAGAGTTTATCAGAACATGGAATTTATACAAAGAAAAATTTTTATGAGATTTAATTTAGAAGATTGTTTAGGAAAAATTCAGCAAAAACAAAAAGAATATAGAAGAGTATTAAAAAAATTCCTTCAAGCTTATTTATTGACTTTCCTGTTTTCATAAATATTGTTACGAAAATTCCAGAAAGGAATAATGCGGTTCCCATTATATAGATATTATAAGGATTATAACTAAATGGAGAGATTAATGCAACTAATCCTAACACTATTGTAGTATCAATAAGCACATTTCCAAGTATATCTCCTATTGCTAAATCATAATGTTTTTTTCTTATAGCTTTTATAGAAAAAATTAATTCTGGTAGGCAGGTTCCTAAAGCAAGGATTGTTAATCCAATAAAAACAGTTGATAATTTTATATCGTATGCAAAATTTACAGCAAATTTTACAGTTAGAAATGCACTAAATAATATTATTCCTACACTTAAAATTAATAATAATAAGCTTTTAAGAAAAGGTTTTCTTCTTTTATTTGATTTTTTATGAAATCTGTTTCTATCAAGATATATTTTTCCGAGAAAGAATAAACCTAACAAAATTAATATTATACCATCTACTCTTGAGAATCTTCCATCAAAACCAAGAATTAGAGGAAACAATAATAAAATAAGATAATAAAAATGATTTTCTAAAACTTTACTCTTAACTTTTATGCCTTTATAAGAGAATAATGCAACTATTCCAAAGATTAGAGTTAAATCTGCTATATTTGAACCCAATAGAGTTCCAAAACCTAATTCAGGATTTCCTTGAATAGCAGACACTATTGAAATCATTAGTTCTGGAAGTACTGAGATCAAAGCTACTATAAAAAAACTTACTATAAATTCAGGAAGTCCTAGAGCTCTTGATACATTTGAAGAATATTTAATAGCATATGCTGCACATTTGATTAATATTGCTAAAAATACTAAAAATAAAATAAAATTTATTATTATCATCTTTCCTCTTTTTATTCCTTTTAATAGAATTCATTTTAAATAATTAACGAATAATTACTTGATTTTATCAAATTAATAAAATTCTATAAAAAAATTATTAAAAAAGTTAAATATATTAAATTATTTTATAGAATTAGTTTAAAAATTTGATGTAAAAACCATCTTATATATATCTCTTAGGATGTAATAATTTTTATAAAGAGCTTTTATTTGATTTAATAATGGTAATGAAAGGAATAATTAATTCTTCACAAATTCAGAGTTATGGCTATAGTCTGCTCAAAGAGGCAGTCAAACGAGAGGCGAAAAAGAAATGAAACTCTTACAAAGGGAGTTCATAATCACAAACAAACAAAGGAAAAAAACAAATGAAAAATATAGATGAAAAAATTAAGGAATTAGGAAAAGAAGAAAAAAAAATATTTTCAAATTGTTTAATAAATAATCTTGGTTGTAAAGAATGGCGTAGAAAACATGGAATAATTTATTCAGCTCCGCATATTCAAACTGTTAAAGAGGAAACCTACAAAGAACTTTATGGAGAAAGAAGTGAATAAAAAACCACTACTGTAAAAAACCAGTGGAATTTCATATTAAATAATTCCCCCAATAGAAAACCTTAAATCACTTCATTTACACGTAATAATAAGATGGCAACATATTCACATTCAAGAGTGTCAACTTATGAAAATTGCCCTTACCAATATAAGCTGAAATACATAGACAAAGTAAAAGTAGATATTCCTACTACAATTGAAGCTTTTATGGGAGACATGGTACATCAGACTTTAGAACATTTGTATAAACTAAAGAAGTTTAATAAAAGAGTTGCTCTGAATGTGCTGATTAAATTCTATAGAGATTTATGGGATAAAAACTATTCTGATGATATTCTGATTGTTAAGGCAGAGAAAGAAAAGCTAACTGCAAATAATTATAAGAAAATGGGAGAGAAATTTATTACTCATTATTATGAGAGAATGAAACCATTTGACCAGCTTACAATTTTAGGATTAGAAACACAGGATAAAATGACTTTACCTGATGGCAACCAGTGGCATGTAAGAATAGATAAATTGGCTTGTGATGACAAAGGAAATTATTATGTCTGTGATTATAAAACAAATTCAAGGATGAAAGACCAAGAAGAAGCTGATGAGGACAGACAACTTGCTCTTTATTCTATTTGGGTTAAGGACAAATTTCCTGATGCAAAATCTGTAAAACTAATATGGCATATGTTAGCTTTTAACAAAGATGCTGTTTCAGAAAGAACTGAAGAACAATTAGAAAAATTACAGCAAGAAGTTTGTGATATAATTAAAGAAATTGAAAATGCAAAAGAATTTCCAAGAAAACAATCTGCATTATGTGATTATTGTGTTTACAAGGAAATGTGTCCCTCATTCAAACACGAAATTGAATTAAAGAAGATTGAAGATGTTAAAAAGTTTAAAGAAGATGAGGGAGTTAAATTAGTTGATGAGTTTTCTGAGATTAAAACCAAACAGGCAGAACTGAAAAAAGCTGAAGAAGAATTTAGAGAAAAGTTAATTGCATATGCTAAGCAGTTTGGTGTAGATATTGTCTATGGTTCAAATAAAAAATGTTCTATTAAAGAATTTGATAAAATCGTTCTTCCAGAAGGAGAGAATAAAGAAAAGTTTATCCAGTTAATGAAAGACAAAGGATTGTATGAAGAGCTTTCTATGGTTTGTTATCCAAGATTAAATAGTAAAGTTGTTAGTGGAAATATTGATAAGGATTTGAAAAAGATGGTTGATATAATTCAGGATTATAGATTATCATTAAGTAAAAGGAAGGATGTTGAAGAAGATGAATAAAATTTTAATTAAGAATAAAATAGAAGTAAACCTTATGTAATAAAAGAAAAAAAGAAAGAAAAAGAAAAAATTAAGCAACTATTGGCAATCCAAATCCAGATGCAGGGTCGTATCCTTCTCCAGCATCTTGTCCTTGTGTTATGTCTTCTGCCACGCTTTGTAAATATGTTCTTGTATCTGCTGCATTACCTTGCCATAATTTTGCAGCTAATCCACTTATATGTGGTGTAGCCATACTTGTTCCAGATATAGTATTATAACATCCATCATTCCATGTTGATAATATACTTATTCCTGGTGCAGCAACTTCTAAATATCTATCTGCCTCTTTAAATTCATCAGCATTAATTCCTCTTGAAGAAAAATCAGGAACTTCGTCATTACTATCTGTTGCAGCTACTGAAACTACATTTGCAAATCCTCCTGGATAATTTATAGTATCTAAATTAGGACCAGAATTTCCTGCTGCAGCAATAACTAAAACTCCTGCTTCAACTGCTCTATCAACAGCATCTTTTATCTGTGAATCTAGAGAACTTCCTCCTAAACTCATAGAAATTATATTTGCATTATTTGTTGTTGCATAATCTATACCTGCTGCAATGTCGTCTCCATAACATTCTCCTCTTCTGTTACAAACTTTTACTGCAATTAAATCTGCTTCTGATGCAACTCCATAAATTCCTTTTTCATCTGCTCCTGCATCAGCAAGAATTGTTCCTGCAACATGTGTTCCATGTCCGTGTCCATCTTCACAATTACTGCGGTCAGGGGGAAATCTTGTCACAGTTGTTTCACATGCAACAATTCTATCTTTTAAATCCAAATGAGATTGCATAACTCCTGTATCAAGAACAGCGACATTTATACCATCTCCACCTGATGTACTGGTTATATCAGAATTACCATAAACTCTTTCAATTCCCCATGGTATTTGGTCTCCTGGATAACATTCTCTCGTAGGTTCTGGAGCCGGTTCTTCTTCTTCACCATCCCCATCATCTATCAGAGCACATTCACCCATACCTCTAACAGCATTAGTTTTATCGCAATACTCTCCTACATCACATTCTTTATCATTTCTGCAAGGGTCACCAACCCCGACAATAGTAAATATTCCAACTGGTTCTGTTTTTATTCCCATTACTTGAATAGCTCTTAACTGCCCTTTAGAAAGATCTGCTGAAAAAACATTTCCAAAATCATGTCTTACTTCAACTAATCCTTTTATCAAGAAACTGCCAGAATGTATATAATAAGATTCTGGAGTATTTTCAATATTGCTCTGAGCATTTATGAAAACTGTTAAAAGAAGTACAGAAGATATAATAACAAAAGTCATTAATTTATATTGTTTATATATCATTTCTATTTTAACCTCCTTTCAACTATCTCTCAAGGAATGTAAATATGTAATCCTTTTGAAGTTTTTATAAATTTTGCTTTTGTAAAATATGAAAAAATGCAAGGAAGAATTAATAAATATGAATTTTTTATGTTAGAAACATAAAATTTAAAGATGTATTGTAAATATAACTAGGGCAAATTAATCTAATAAAAATAATTTATTAAGCCCGCAATTTTCTCTTTTTTTGAGTTTGATTATAAAACCTAGGAGCAGTGTCAATTAAGTTCTCTCCTCCATTTTTGGTAATCTATAGATTATGAATATTATTTCCTAGTTTTTTAAGTAATTAATATAACCCTGGGAGATTCTCCAAGCCAACAAAACAGTAAGCTTGAAGCTTCTCCTGGGGAAAAAGAGGTGATAATAAATAGAACTCATAGCATTATTTAAACCTTTCGGTTTTGTTACTCTTAAAAAATGACAAGAGATATCGAGTCTAAAGTAGTAATTGTCAAAAGTTAATTATTGTTATATTTATAAAAGAACTATTCTTTTAAAGTTTATGGAAGAAAAAGAGCCTGATAAAATCAATATGAATCAGGAACAGATTCATAATGTGCTTTTTAGTAAAGAGACTGGATGGAAAGATATAATTTATGATTTAATAAATACTGAACAATTAGATCCTTGGAATGTTGATATTATCATCTTATCTGATAAATATCTTGAAAAAATTTCTGATTTTGAAGAAGCAGATTTCTTTGTTTCAAGCAAAGTTCTTCTAGCAGCTTCTTTTCTTTTAAGAATAAAATCTGAAATTCTTTTAAACAAACATTTAAAGAGCATTGATGAAATTCTTTTTGGAAAAGAAGAAAAGAAAAAATACTCTTTGGAAAGAATAGAATCAAACGAAGAAATTCCAGAACTTATTCCAAAAAGTCCTATGCCAAGATTCAAAAAAGTTACTCTGAAAGAGCTTATTGAATCACTTAATAGAGCAATAACAACAGAAAATAGAAGAATTCAAAAAGTGATGATTAATAAAAATGCATTGAGAGAGACAAATATTGTTTTATCAGAAAAAAGATTTAATATAAAAAATAGAATAAAAGAGATTTATGAGAAATTATCTAAATATTTCAGAGAAAATGAATATAAAAGAATTTCCTATACAGAGTTTATAGGAAAAGACAAAAATGAAAGGTTAATATCTTTTGTTCCTCTCTTGCACTTAGAAAGTCAACAAAAAATATGGCTCGAACAGGAAAAACCTTTTGATGAAATTAATATATGGCTTAAAAAAGAATATTTAAAGCACAATTCCTCTATTTTTTCTGAATTAGAGGAAGAAAATGAAAAAGAATAAGGAAATATATCAAAATTATTCAAATTTTCTCAGATAATCTATTTTAAAAACTTCTTCTTCATTATTAAACTTATGAAATCTGCAGTTCTTTTTTCAGGAGGAAAAGATTCTGTTTATGCAGCATATTTAGCAAAGAAAAAAAGATATAAATTAACTTGTTTAATCTCAATTTTTTCAGAAAATCCAGATTCTTATATGTTTCATACTCCTTCAATTGAAAAAACAAAACATCAGGCAAAAGTCATGAATCTTCCTCTGATAATTCAGAAAACAAAAGGAGAAAAAGAAAAAGAGCTTGAAGATTTGGAAAAAGCAATTAAAAAAGCAAAGAAAATATACAAAATTAATAATATAATTAGTGGTGCTTTAGCATCTAATTATCAAAAGTTCCGTATAGAAAATATATGTAAAAAACTGGATTTAAAATCAATAACTCCATTATGGAAAAGAAATGAATTGGAATATTTAAGGGAACTAATAAAAAATAAATTTAAAGTTATACTCACAGGAGTTTTTGCCTATCCTTTTGATAAGTCCTGGCTTGGAAGAAAAATTGATAATAGATTTATAGATGAGATTAAGGAACTAAAATCAAAATATAAGGTAAATCCAGTAGGAGAAGGAGGAGAATTTGAAACTTTTGTCTTGAATTGCCCTTTATTTAAAAAATCCTTAAAAATAAAAAATTACAAATTTTTTAAAGAAGGAGAAAATTCATGGAGAATGGAAATTGAGACAGAATAAAAAAGAACGATTTATAAATAATTTCTAACTAATCAGATTATGCTTAATATTATAATTCCACTTTATTTGAAAGTCTTATTAATTCTGATAGTAATCTGAGAAGTCATTTGGAAAAGTATTAGTATGTGGAAATCTGCAAAAAATAATCAATTAGTATGGTTTGTACTTATTCTGATTTTAAACACTTTAGGAATTCTTCCAATAATTTATATTCTGTTTTTTCAGAAAAAATAAAGAATAATCAAATATAAAATCCCTCTTTTTTTAATAATTCTTTTTTGCTTTTTCCCAGCAGATTATTATAACTCCCAAGATTCCCATTTGATTTTATGACTTTATAGCAAGGAATAGATTTGTCCTTATTTGAAGCTAAAATTTTTGCAATAGCACGAGGAGATGAATTAAATTCTTTTGCAATTTTTTTATAAGTTGTAATTTCTCCTTTTTTCAAATTTTTAACATAATTAAATATCTTCTGTTTTAATTCTTGATGCATATTATATGAGCTTTTATTGATTATTTCTGCTTCAAATAAATTTTGCTAGAGAAACAATTTCTTCTTTTCCACTTTTCAAGTCTTTAATTTTAATTTTTTTAGATTTAATTTCTTCTTCTCCTATAAAAATAACTTTTGTAAATTTTTTTGAATTAGCATATTGCAGTGCTTTAGAAGGTTTTCCATAGTAAATCTGTGAGTTTTTTTTCTTATTTCTTAAATTCTTTGTAATTCTTATCGCTTCTTTATCTTTATTCAATGAAACAACCAAATATTTTTCTTTATCTAAATTTATTCTTAATAATTTAGAAAGTCTTTCTAAACCCAAAGAAATTCCTGTGCATTGAATATTCTTGAATTTATAACTTCCACCTCCAGTAATTGTTTCCTTTATTCCTCTTCCTTTAATCTCAAAAACATTTCCATTATAATAACTCAATCCACGAACAATTGTAGGAGAAAACAAAACAGATACTCCATAATAATTGCAATATCTTATTAATTCTAAAATATCTTTATAAGATTTAAATTTTTTAAAATAACTTTCTCCTTTTTTTAATAAAGAAAGAATTTTTTCTGCTTTATATTTTTTTAAATTTTTTATAATCTCTTTTTCAGGAATCTTATCATATTTGTCAATTTCTTTTAAAATTTCCTCTCTGTATGATTTTTTTATTTTTTCTGAATCTAAAATTTCGTTTAATAATTTTCTATTATTTATTAGAATAGTATTTCTTATTCCCAATTGTCCTAAAATTTCAGCACTTAATGCTAAAATCTCAGCCTCATCTTTAATTGTGCTTCCGATTACATCAATATCCCCTTGAGTAAATTGCCGAAATCTTTGTGAAGATGTCGGCTCGTCTCTAAACACTTCTCCAATCTGATATCTTTTATAAGGAAGTTTTTTATTTTCCATTAATCTTTTTAACTGAAAAGTAAGTTCATACCTTAATGCTAACTTTCTTTTTCCTTTGTCTTTTAATATATAAACATCTGAAATAGCCTCGTCATTTTCATTTCCTTTTTTAACAAACTCTTCATATTCAATTATAGGAGTTTCAGCTGGTTCAAATCCCCAATTTTCAAAATTTTCAATTAATATTCTTTTTATTTCTGCTCTTTTCACAGCTTCTTCTTCAGTATAATCTTTAAAACCTTTTATTAGAGTCATTTTATTTCTTCAACAAGTTTATTAATATTCTTTTTAATATTAAAAACTATCTTCTTTATATTTCTTTTATTTGCTCCCTCTTCATCAGGAATTTTCCAAATCAGAATTTTATCTTTCCAATTTTTATTATTAAAAATTATTTTTGGAACATCATCAGCAACTATGATTATTAAATCGCTTTTTTTAAGCAATTTATAATTAATTCCTCGTGATTTGCTATTTATTATAATTCCAAATTCCTTTTTGAGATATTTATTTCTTTTTTCCTCTTTAGAAGATAATCCTCTATTCACTCTTATTATTCCTGCACTTTTTGCTTTTAGGTTATTTCTTGCTTTATTAAGATAAAATTCTGCAATCTTGCTTCTAAAACGATTATATTTGCATACAAAAAGAATATTTTTCTTTTTCATTTTAACTCTTTTGAACTTTTAAAAAGGGCGGAAGGGGAGAATCGAACTCCCTTTTCACGGAATTCACGAGCTCGCTCGTTATTAAGGACAACATTGTCTCTCGAACGTCACTCACCACAACCGTACGTCATAGCCATTAGACCACAACCGCCATGATATGTTTAATTTAATTAAATCTAATTTAAAAGGTTTTTCAGAAATAAAGTAGCAACTAGAATTATCTTTTCTTTCAATGCCGATAACTCCTAGATTTCATATTTTTTTTAAGAAGTTTTGCTTTTTAAAATTAACTATAAAATGCTTTGGGAAATTCTTCTAAAAAAAGCCACTTATTTTATTTTTTGGAAGATTGATAAAAATAATTTTATAAACTAATCAAAGATATTCATCTAATAAAGGATTCTTTAAGTAATTAAATTCTGTAGAAATTATTAATAGATAGAATTTTGTGAAGAAAAATAGAGTTCTGTAAAAACTCTATAAAAAGTTATTCTGATAGAATACTCTATCTTTAAAGTTTTTAATATTTAAAAAATAAAAAAAATTAATATTTATAAGAATAAGTATCACATGGATCACAGATTATATATCCTCCTTCACCATCACTTACTAATGCAGAAACTTTTGCTGTTGTTGCATTACCTGCTAAAGCTGTTCCTGTTGCATTTATTGTGGTTGTTTCTAAAATTTCCATAGGTTCTTCTGCATCATCACTTAGAGTTGATGCATCATCTGTTATAATTACTCTTACACCATAAAGATTGTCTCCACCACTTTTTCTTTCAACAACTACATCACATTCAGTTGAACCAGCTTCACAATCTGCTGCTGATTTTATGTTCAGATTAATACCTAAACAAGCTGTTTTTCCTGTAACCTCTCCTCCAGCTTCTTCAACAGTTCCTGAAATTACCACCCAAACAACTCCTGCAGCTACTAAAGCTAACAGCACAATTATCAAAACTGTTATCACACCTGAAATACCTTTGTTATATTTCATATTTAACCTCCTTTAATATCTAAAAATAAAAAATAAACTATTTAAATATTTCTATTAAAATAATCTAGCAATTCAAAATATTCTTTTTTTTCTATAACCTTATCAACTTCAGAAAAACCTATTCTTTCTGAAAATTTCCAAAATGCTTCTGGCTTATAACCTTTTTTTCTTAGTGTTGCTATCGTCGGCAATTCAGGATCATTCCATCCAGAATATTTTCCTTCTTCAATAGCTTTTCTAATCTTTGTAGCAGATAAGTCCATATCTTTAAATTTAAATCTTCCTAAAAAACTCGTCCATGGAAATTTTTTCCCTAAAATTTCGTAAATCATCTTTTGTCTTTTTGCATTATCTCTATGATCTTTTGCTCTTATTACATGAGTCATTTTTAATTCAATATCATCGACAGTTACAGAAAGATTCATTAAAGGCCAAACTTTATACTTCTTTTTTTGCAGAGGATGAGGGCTTTCATTAATTCTTGCTAAAGGAAAATCCCTCATAGCAGGATTGAGATGCTTCATATCAGACTTAAATCTTAAAACAGCTTCTCCTTCTTTATATCCTTCAGAACCTTTATCCAGCATTTTTTTCCATCTAAAAAGATTTTCTTTAACATCATTATTTCTGCAAGGACAATTCTCTTTAAAATCAATAAATTTTTTAAATTTTTCAGAAGAACAAGTGCATATGTATGCAGATTTTTTCTTAATTAATTTTTCTGCATAATTGTAATAAAGATTCATTCTTTCTGATTGAATTATTATTTTTTCCTTTTTATTAAAAAGCCAATCAGAATCTTTTTTTATTAGATTATAAGCAGGTTTATAGATATTATTTGGATTTGTATCTTCTATTCTTACATAAAATTTTCCTCCATATTTTTGTACAAATAAAAAAGATAAACAAGCAGTCATAGCATGTCCTATATGAAGTCCTCCAGAAGGTGAAGGAGCAATTCTCATAATGACTTTTCCTTTTTTTGCATTAGGCAGTTCAGGCAATCCTTCTCTTACTTTTCTTTTTGAAATTTCATTTTTTAATTTTTCAAATTCTTTTTTTTGTTTCTCAATAGAAAGAGAATTTATTTCATTAACAATTTTGCTTATATCTTCAGAATATTTTTTTACTTCACTCTTCTTTAATCCTTCATTAAACAAACTCGAAATTACAGCACTTTGCTGAGCTTTTCCCTTATAAGCAATTGCATTTTTTAGTGCATATGCTTTGGCTTTGAGTTTTAAATCTTTTTTATTCATTTTTTTCTTAGCAATTTAATTTTTTTTCTTCCTTCTTCTGTTTTCAAAAGTTTTTCATAAGCTTTTCTTGATAAAATTATTTGTGCGTCTGAAAATTTCTTGAATTGTTTTTTCCAATTAGGATTATCTCTTACAAATCGCGCCCAGCGTTCAATTTGATCAGTATGTGATTGTTCTCTAATTTCCATATCCATATCTCCTAATCTGTTTTTTAATTTTATTAATTTTTTCCTTATTGATTTTTCCTCTTTTCATTACAATAATTCTGTCAGCATTTATTATTGTTAAAAGTCTGTGAGCTATAATAATTGATGTTCTTCCCTGAAGCAGTTTTACCAATGCTTTTTGAATCTTCTGCTCTGTTTCAGAATCTAAAGCAGATGTTGCCTCATCCAAAATTTCCAACTCTTAATTTTTGTTCTAAAACTTCTATTCTTTGCTGCAGATGATAAATTTGATTAGACAACTCCTCAATTTTATTTGTCATGTCAAGCAATCTTTTTGATAATCTTCTTTTTTTATCTTCTACTTCTGAAATCTCAACATAATCTGAATTCTGAGTATTTTGATTTTGGGATTTAACTGAATTCGCTAAACTTCCAAGAAAATTAAATCCTTCTTCTGAAGAAGTTTCGTTTTCTTTTATTCGAGAAGTTTTTTCCTGTGATTTTTCAAATTTCTCACTTAAATCTAAAATATCTCCTTTTTTCTTTTTAAATCCAAATAATCTCATAGAAAATAAAGAAATGAATTATTTTTATAGTTTATTGTTCTTAAAATTGCATTATCTAGTTGATAACTCTGTTAATTCTAATTCAAAACATTTTTTAAATGCTGATGTTTTTATTTGAATATGTCTGAAATAAAAGAGATTCATGAAATCATTAAAGAAATAAGTCCTTATTACAAAAAGAAAGGAAATTCAGAAGGATTTCATAAATTGGTTCATGATTCTTTTTCAGAATCACTTGAACCCACTTACTTCTGGATAGTTGATTTCATAAATGATAATGGATTTGAAACAGAAAAACTCATTGATAATTTTACTTCTTCTCCTGGTTCAGGACATTTTGCTGAACTTGGACAAAGAGCAACAATAATGCAGCAACAGGGAACTAAAATATTAGGAGATGTTAATACTGTTCTAAGAAGCGTTTTAAATATAATCTATGATTTAAAAGATTTTAAAATTAGATTGCAAAGTTATGATGACTTAAAATCAGAAAATAAAGAAAAAACAGATGCTGCAAAATTGTCTTTAAAACAAATATGGATGGATAAAGTAGATATACAAAAAGGAAATTCATCTATTAAAGCTATGGCTTTAGGACAAGCAGGATATCAAACTTTAATTGATGCGTTTTTAATTGCTAAAGATGAAAAAGATGTTGGAAAAATTGATTTAAATGAGAGAGTAAAAAGAATAGTAAAAGCAAGAATATCTGAATTTAATATATGGCTCGAACAATCTGAAAAAGAACTTAGAAAGAGATATGAATTAGAAAAAAATTATCTAAGAAGTCAGGTTAATAGTTTAAAATTATATTCAAGATGGGTAAAGCCTTATTTAAAAGCAACACAGGAACTTGAACAGAGAGAACAAGGAAGAAATCCTGATTTAGTCAAAACTTTTAATACTATTCTTCTGGAATTAACTTTATTCGGAAAAAAAGAAGTTAAACTTCCTGAAGAGTTAGGAAATATAAAAACAAAAAGAAAGTATTATTCTTGCCTTTTAGTTGATTTTTATTTTAGAGGACTTCCAAGAAAGATTTCACAAAGAGGTGATTATACTTTTGGAGGAAGAACAGAAGTAACTTTTAGAGGTTATGCTTTAAATGAAGAAGAAATAGCAAAATTAGAAAAAGAGATTGATAAATCAGGTATGGAAGAGATTTTAAAACTTATAGAAGGTTCAACTGGAGAGAGTTTAGAAGAATTACAGAAAGAGATAGATTATTTTTTAGAAGAAAAAGAAGAAGAAAAAAAGGAAGAAAAAGAAGGTTCAAATCCTTTCTTAGCTTTAATAGGGAAATATAATGAAAAAGAAAAAGAAATTAAAGAGGACACAAAAAATAAAAAAATAAAAGCAGATAATTGGATTGAAAAAACTCATTTAAGAAAAAATGCTGCAGAAGAAGTAGAAGATAAAATATTTGATGTTTTTGACAAATACAAGAAAGCACATGGTATGCTTTCTTATACTTAATTCTAAAGATTTTTAAAATAAAGAATCTTTCTTAAAAAATGACTGAGAGATACAGAGAAGAGTTAATTAAAAAAAATCTTAAAGAAGAATATGACCTCAATTTAACCAAGGGAAAAAAAGGAGATACTATTTTAAAAATCAAGAGAAAAGAATTTAGTATTCCTTCCTCAAACGGATGGATTTATGATTCTGGAATAGATAAAATAACAAAGATAGTTAAAGATTATGCTAACAAACAACCAACAGAAATTTATGCTAAAATAACCAAAGAACCACAATATGGAACATTAGAGAGAATAGCAATAAAACCAGCAATTATTTTATTCTCACTTGGTTTTTTATTTTTTCTTTTAGAAAAGATGAAGATTACAGGATTTATAATAAGCAATGTTTCAGATTCAACATTGAGTATAGGAATTTTTGTTTGTGCATCAATAACAATTATTCTGTATTTACTTCAATTAAGTAAGTATAGATTATTTTAATAAAAATTATCAAAGAGATAATAAATAAGAACATTAATATATTTGATTATATTCTATAAATTATGTCTAAAAAAGAAAAGAAATCTAAAGAAAAAAAAGAAGATTTTGATGAAGAAAAAGAAACTGAAGAAATAGAAGAAGAATTAGAAAATAGAGAAGATTTAGAAGAATTGATGAATAAAGAGATTCTAAAAGAAATTAAAGAGAATCCTATTGATTCGGAAATCTCTTTAGAAAAAAAATCAGCTCCTGTTTTAGAGAAAATTGCTGAAGAGCAAAAAATAATAAGAATAGGAGAAGAAAAAGAAAATAAGGAAGAAAATTTAATAAGTTATTCTATAAAAAATTCAGATAAGAAAATTTCAGATTATAATGCACCTCCTAGAGATTTTAATCAAGAACTTTTAATAGATAATAGTCCTAATGTTAATTTAGTTGGAAAGAATTTAGGAGCAGAAAATTCAAGAACAAGATTTGACACACCAGAATCTGTAAGACAAGAAAAAAATTTTGAGAATGACTATTTCAGTCCTGAAAAAGTTAAATCTAAAAATGAAGATATACTTTCTGAGAAACAAGAGGAGAAGTATAAATTATTCAAGCCAAATTCGTAAATAAAAATTTAGCAAAGATTTTAAATAAAGAAGTATTAATATTTATATAAAATGGCAAAAGAGAGTGATTATACAATAGGAAATATTTATCAAGGAGGATATTCTACTTTAGATCCTAACAAAACAGAACATTTTGTTAATTATCCTTCTAATGCTAAAGATATTGGATTAAGTACTGATGCGCGTACAGCAAATATCTTACAGGAACTTAGTTCAAAATTATCAACTGGTGCAAAGACAATTGAACTTAATCAAGTTTTTCCAGAAGTGTTTGATGCTATTCCTAATGAGCAGCTTAAAGAAGTTAATAGAATAAGTAAATTAACTGGTGCAGACATGACTCTTCATGCTCCAGTTGTGGGATTAGATCCTTCTGGAATGGATAAACAAGGACATTTCAGTGAGATTCAAAGAGAAGCAATAGAAAGAGAGATGATTAATGTTATTAAAAGAGCCCAGGACATTAAACCAAAAGGAGGACTTCCTATAACTTTTCATGCTGCAGAAGGAGTTCCTGTAACTTATCCTGAAAAAGCTCCTGAAGAATCTAAAGAAATTTTTGTTATTAATACAGAAGAAAAAAATTTAGCTAAATTACCTTTAAAAAAAAGAGAGCTTTTAGGAGGAAAAGAAATAGATGTTAAAAAAGAATTAGAAAGAATAAATGAAGATTACTGGACACAAAATTTACAAAATTTAGCTTATTACACTAGTTTTGGAGACCAGTTAATAAAAGAATCAAAAGAATTAAAAAAAATGATAGAAGCAGATAAAGAAGCAGGTAGACCTGTAGGAGAAAGAAGAGAAGAAGTTTTAAAATCTTATGATAGAGGAGTAACTCATTTGAGAGATTCTTATAGAAGATTAGGAGAATTTTTTGAAATAGCTTATAAGAATGCTAATGAAACTGACAAAAGAAAATTAAAAAATTTCAGAGATAATATGAGTGGAGACATAGCTAAAATTGGAAAAGAAGGTTTTAATGAAAAAACTGTTGACTCATTAAAAAATATTGTGGATAATGGATTTAGTCTTTTATCAAAAGAGATAACACCTCCTGAGATTTACAAACCTGCTAATGAATTTGTAGAAGAAAAAGCAAATAAAACTTTTGGAAATGTTGCATTTGAAGCTTTTAAAAAATTTAAAGACAAGGCACCTATAATTGCAATTGAAAATTCTTATGCTGGAGGAGCTTTTAGTACTGGAGAAGATTTAAAGAGAATTATTGAAGGAAGTAAAAAAGAATTTATAAAAAAAGCAGTTGATTCAGGAATATCAGAATCAGAAGCTAAAAATCAAGCAGACAGGATAATTGGAGCAACATGGGATGTAGGAAGATTAAACACTTTGAGAAAATATGGCTTTACTAAAGAAGAGCTTATAAAAGAAACAGAAAAAATTGCACCTTTTGTAAAAAAAGTTCATCTTTCAGATAATTTTGGAATGGAATCTACAGAACTTCCAATGGGAATGGGAAACGTTCCAATTAAAGAGATTATGCAGAAATTAGGAAAAGAGGGATTTGAAGGTAAGAAGATTGTAGAAGCTATGCACTGGTGGCAACATTTTAAAACTTCACCACTACAACAAACTTTTGAAGCATTTGGTTCACCAATTTATACTGAAGGAGTAGCTCCTTATTGGACACAAACTTCTGGATTATATCAAGGATATTATGGAGGATATGGTTTAATGCTTCCGCAAGTTAATTATGAAACTTTTGGAGGGGGTTTTTCACAACTTCCATCAGAATTAGGAGGACAGAGACCTGGAGCTCAAGGTTCAAGAATGTCTGGAAAACCTATGGAATAAGAGATAAATTAGCAAATTAACAAAAACAAAATCAAATAAATTTAAAAACTAAAATATATATTATAGTATATAGATTAAATAAAAAGAGGAAAGATGAATAAAAGTAAATCTAAAAAGAAAAATTCTAAAAAAAAGAAAACAACAGCGAAAAAATCTACAAAAAATAAAAAAATAGACAGAGAAAAATTTCCCACATTAAAACTAAAAAATGAAAACGACATAGCAATGGATTTTGCTATAAAAGTCTATAAGAAGTTTGATAAATTAATAAAATCAATTGTTCTTTTTGGTTCTGCAACAAAACAAAACATGAGTACTGGTTCTGATATTGATATAGTGATCATAATTGATGATGTATCTGTTGAATGGAATTCAGAATTAATTGTATGGTATAGAGAAGAACTTAATAAAATTTTAAAAGCTAATCCTTACGAACAAAGTCTTCACATAAACACAATAAAATTAAGTACTTGGTGGGAAGATTTAATGAGAGGAGATCCTGTTCTATTGAATATTTTAAGATATGGAGAGGCGATGATTGACATGGCTGGATTTTTTAATCCTCTAAAGAAATTATTATTAGAAGGTAAGATAAAACCAACACCAGAAGCAATTTATAATTGTCTGCAAAGAGCACCTTTTCATATAAATAGAAGTAAAATTGCTGAATTAAATTCTATAGAAGGGCTTTATTGGGCGATGGTAGATTCTGCTCATGCAGCACTTATTGCAGCAAGACAATTTCCCCCTTCACCTGAACATATTCCAATAGAACTTAAAAATAATTTTGTCAATAAAGGAAAGTTAAAAATGAAATATGTTATGGATTACAGAGACATATTGGTTCTACATAAAAAAATATCTCATGGAGAAATAAAAGAATTAAGAGGTATTGAAATTGACAAATGGCAGGAAAAAACTGAGGAATTTTTAAAAGTAATGGTTGGATTAGTTAAAGATATTGTTGGAACTTAATCTGCTTTATTGTTTATTTGAATTATTTGTTTCTTCTTGATACATACTATTTAATCTTTTTTTAAGAGCTTCTTTTCTTGCAGGATCTCTTATTTTATCTAATTCGAAATTTTCAAATTCCTGTAAAGGAACAACTACTTTAGAAAGTTCTGCATAATCTTTTTTAGCTTGTTCTCTTTGCTCTTTATATTCATTTCCTTGAAGTTCCATAAACTTTTTTGCATTATTATATCTTCTTGATATTTCTTCATATTTTATATCAGAATTAAAAATCTCATTAACTTTAGGAAGATTTTCTTCAGTATAAACATCTTCAAATGAAGATGAATAATATTCTCTTAAATCTTTTATTTTTTGAGAATAAAGAGAATTTTTATAACTTTCTCCAAAGATTTCTAAAGTCTTTTCTAAACTCTGAGGATTTGAAAAAATAGAAGCTACACCTTTTCTATCTTTTTCTCTAACACCTATATTTTTACTTAATTCTATCAAGGTGTTTTCTAAGGCACCTAGATTTTTTTCTTCTAAAAATTCTGGAATTAGAGCTACAGCTCTGTATCTTCCTATATCTTCAGTATTATATTGATAATCTTCTTCAGCCATTTTATTATATTTATTCTAAAGATAAATACTTTATAAATCTTTTGGTTGTTACTATTAACTAAAAGTAACAATATAGCAAATTATCTTATTTTTTCGTTTCTTCAATAATTTTTATCTTGCATGGAAGTTTAGATTTAACTTGTTGTATAATTTTTCTTGCAAAGATAACAGCTTTTTCATTAGGCAATGCTAGAAAAAAAATTCCTTTGTTTGATTTTAATATTGCTGCTTTTCCCATAGCTTTTCCATAAGAAAGTTGCATACCTGTCTGCATTCTATCAGCACCAGCAGCTGTAAGCATCTTATTTTCTCTTTGAATATGGTGAGGAAAAGGAATCACTTTAAATAAATATTGTCCTGATAATTCCTGATCTAATTTTTTATTTACATATTGTCTGCAGGCTTCAAGAGCATTATGTCTTATCTGAATTTTTTCTGTGGAGACTACTCTTAATCCATAAGGCAATTTTCCTTTATCATAAAGTTTTCCGTTTCCCATAACAAACTTTACAATTTTTTGCTGAGGCACAGTTTTTATAAATGATTTCTTCTTTTTTTTACTAATTCTAGTAAAAGGAACCACTCTTCTTTTAGAATAAGCTGATGCTTTTCTTAATCCCATTTTAAATTTTTTCTTTTGGAATTTCTGAAAAATAAATAAATCCAAAATCTAAATTATGTTTAGTTAATAAATCTGTATAAACTTCTAAAAGTTCCTTTGGAGAAATAGAGGGTAAATAACCTATTCTACTTTTTCCATTTTTAAAAAAATCAATTCTCCAATCATACTTCTTATCTTTTAATCTTTCTATTTCTATTGTTTCACTAATAGAACTCTTTTTATTAAATATATTCCCAACTTCTTCCACAATATCCATTCCCTTTAAGTTCATTTTAATTCAACCTCTGTTGTTATTGCTTGTCCTGGCAAACCTTTTTCAAAAATTGCGCGAACAATTCCTTTATTTCCATGGATACTTGAAATTTTTCCTTTGATTATTTTTCCAGCAGAGGACTTCCACACAACTTCTTTTCCAACAAACTTTTCAGCATCTTTTTTATTTTCAATTCCGCTTATTTCTATTAAAAAATGTCTTGGTTTATAAGTATGCCTTCCTCTTCTAAACTGAATAATTTTTGCTTTCATAACAATTAAGAATAAAATTAGTTTTTAAAAGTTGTTATTGAATTTTTATTTTAATTTCTCAATTGATGCATACAAAAACTTTAAAAGGAAATTTTTCTTTTATTGTTTAGAGGTTTTTAAAAATGGAAAACGAAACAAACGAAGAACAAGAAACTGAAAATTCAGAAAACGAAAACGAATCAGAAGAAAATGAAGAAATCGGAAGTGAAGACACAGATGAAAATGAAGAAACCATAAGTGAAGACACAGATGAAAGTGAAGACACAGAAAGTGAAGACACAGATGAAAGTGAAGACACAGAATAAATTTTCTTTTTAAAAATATTTTTTTTATTTCTCTTTTTTTTTATCAACATATTTATATATCTGCTAAATCTTTTATTATTATGGAAGAAGAAGAGATTGAAGAAGATAAAAATAAAAAGAAATTTTTTATGAGCATTATATTTATTTTGATGGTTATTATTCTTTTATTTTTTTATTGGTTTATCCCTTTTAACACAGTTATTCTAAAAAATTTAAAAGGAAATTCAGGAAATTATAATTTTACTCTAAATAATTCTGAATTTAAAAAAATGCAATTTTATGAAAACATGAGATATGTTAATTCAAAAATTTCTTATAAAATTTACAATTGCACTATAGCAAAACAGAATGATGCAGAATCAGCTTTTGATATTCTTTCTAACAAGACTATTCTTACTTTTTATCCTGTTAAATCTGATGAAGAAATTTCAGTTTATTGTCAGGAAAAAAATAAATTTAAAGAAGGAATGTTTATAGCAGGAGAAGGAGGGCCTTCTAATATTACTAAATCAGGAAATTTCTATGTTATTAGTCATGGACATATTTTATTAATAAAAGAATCAAAATGTGAAAGACCTAATATTGCGATTCATGAATTACTTCATGCACTTGGATTTGGACATTCAGAAAATTCAAATAATATAATGTATGAAATTTTAGATTGTAGTCAAACTATTGGTGAAGATATACCTGCTTTAATAAATGAACTTTACTCAATTCCAAGTTATCCTGATTTGGTTTTTGAGAATGTTTCTGCGATTATGCATGGAAAATATTTAACTTCAAACATAAGCATAAGAAACAACGGGCTTGAAAAATCAAAAAAAGCAGAATTAAATATCTATGCTGATGGAAAAAAAATTAAAAAAATTGATTTAGAACCCTTAGAAATTGGAGAGGGTTTTCTTGTGTCTTTTAAGAATACATGGATATCTAAAATAAAAATTGAAAAAATAGATTTTTACATAAATGCTTCTTTCAATGAATTAGAAGAAAAAAATAATAAAATAAGTTTAGAGATAAATTAATCATCGAGTTCTAGATCATCTAAATCATCTAAAAAAGATTCATCATCTAAGAGCTCATCATCTTCAGGCATTTTTTCAATTACCATTTTAAACCTCTTTTATTTTCCTTTAAGATATATACTGTTTTTAAATATTTCTATAATCTATTCTAACTATTAATTTCAATTCTCAAAAGATTTATAGAGCTAAAAAATCTTAATTATTTAAGATGATAGAAATTAAATTAATTTTCTTGCCGATTGTTGGAGCAATAATTGGTTTAATAACAAATTGGTTAGCAGTAAGTATGCTTTTTCATCCTAAAAGAAAAGTATTAGGTGTTCAGGGAGTTATTCCAAAAAGAAAAGAAGATATAGCTAAAAGAATAGGAGAGAGTAGTTTAGTAATACTTCCTGAATCTTTAGATAAAATTTTAAATAAAATTAAGAAATCCGGGATATTCGGAGAGAAAACTTATCAAATACTTATAAATTATTTAAGAAGTGGAGTAGAGAGAAAAATAAACAAATTGGATAATGATGAAATTGAAAGATTAGTAATAAAAACAGCAAAAAAAGAATTGAGATTTATAGTATGGATTGGAGGACTTATCGGATTTCTAATTGGTTGTATTCAGTTAATAATTTTATTGATATAATTTATCCCGCGCCCAGAATGGCTGTTCGGCTTTCTTTTATTCTTATAACAGATAAAAAACAAGTATCTTTTTACTTCTTAATTTTAGAGGATTTGTATAGGTAAAATAAGGCTTTTTTGAAGTAGCTCTGCAAAAATTGAATTAAAACAATATAAATCCTCTTAAAGTTCTGTAAGAAATAATTTGAGATCAATTTAGAGAACAATTAAATATAGATACCAAATGTTGAAATAACAGAGAATATTATATCCTTGAATTACTCAATACTTTAAAATAAGATTTTTGATGATTCTTCTATCTTATCTCTAAATTTTCTAATCTTTTAATTTTTGTAAGATATCTAATTTCTCTGTCCTGCTAAACCTTGATAAATTTCAAGATGAATTCAAATCTAAATAAATTTAAAAAGTATAAATCATTCTATTAAAAATGAAAGAATATTCAGAAGAATTAGAACCAGAGATAACAGAAAAAAAATTATTCAATCTCAGAAACATTCTTCTTGTTTTTGTTTTAGGAGTAGTTTTTATAATATCAATAGTGGTGATTTTAGCATTTTTTAATTTAGATTTGAAAAATGTTTTAATATTATTTTTGATAACAATCACAATTTATGCTATTATTTTATTTTTTCTATTAGAACCTAGTATTTTAAGAGAAATTAAATCAGTTACTGTAAGAACTATTGAAAAACCTTTTGAAGTAATAAAAACTGTTGAAAAGCCTGTTGAAGTAATAAAAACTGTTGAAAAGCCTGTTGAAAAAGAGGTTATAAAAAGAGTTTATATTGAAACTCCTAGAAAAAAATTGAATATTCCTAAGTATGAATATGTGGGCTCAAGTGAAACTAAAATTTTCCATAAAAGGAATTGTCGTCTTGGAAAATTAATAAAAAGAAAGAACAAGATTTCAAATAATAGTGCTGATTATTTTAAATCAAAAGGATTTAAATCCTGTAAAATCTGCAAACCAGGAAAGAAAAAATAAAAATTTTTGAAATTGTCCTTTCGCTTAATTTCTTTCTTTCATTAATCTGTCCTATTTCTGCCTTCTCAATAAATAATCTATTTCTTTTTTTGTAGAATAATGAACTTTCCAAGAAAGCGCATAGAATTAATTAAGAATAAGGAAGAAATTTTAGAAATTCTCTCTTGAATTACTTTTATTCTATCCCCGCGCCCAGTATTTTTATTTGGTTTTTTTCTTTGGGAAAGTTTAAGGATTTCTATTTTTATTATATTTATCTTTGTTTTTTATTGGAAGAACCCACAATAAAATACCAACAATAATTAAGGTTGTCCCTGCAATCCATCTCGATGAAAGAAATATTGTATCTGTTAACCCAAATAATCCTGCCAACACTAAAAACATTCCTATCCATTGTCTAATGTTCATATTTTAAAAAAGAATATCAACCTATAAAAAGGTTTAGAAATCATATTCTATTTTAGCTTTATCTCTTTCTCTTTCTTTTTTTCCTTCTTTTAAAATTGCTTAAAGAAATCATTCCAGCAACATTCCAAATAATAATTGTGAGAATCAAACTTATACATTGGTGCGTTAAGTGGTCTTTCTAAATCGGAAGATTTTTAAAAGAGATTTTATTGATTGACATATGGAAAAGGGGATAATTATTATTGTGATTATTTCATTAATTCTGGGATTGATTATTGGATTAGCAATTCCGACCTCAAAGGAAAATGTTTTGCCTTCAGAGATGGAGAATTATTCTGGAGAACAATTTAAGGAAATTAATTATGATTGGGGAATTGGACAATTTAATTCTACTCTTAGTTATGATGAAATTGGGGCAGTTGATAGTTTGTGCAAAGAAGAATTAAAAAAAGAGATACCAATCGTTGATTTATCAAATACTTTTTGTGAAAATATTTCTGTACAAAAGAATGGAGATTTTAGTTGTGATGTTTATAATGGACAAGTTTATGATTGCTTTGTTCCTTTAAATATTAAGTGTACTTGTTGGTACCCTGAGTAATCTTGTATAAAATAATTTAAATGAAAAAAAGAAAAAATCAATAGTATAATTAAATTATATTCTTTAGATTGATTGAAAGATTATTATATGCCATTCAGGATTTTAATAAAATTTAAATAAATTCATTTTTTAATTATTACTTTTGAAACTATCCTTAAGTCCCCGCGCCCAGATTCGAACTGGGGATCTCTCGGGTTCTATTGAACATCTGACTTATCGAATTTCACAGTTATCCTTTGTGGAATCTCCATTCTAGTTTAACTACAGCCAAGCGCTCTAACCACTGAGCTACGCGGGGATAAAATAATTAAAGATAAAGTATTTTTAAGGTTTGTTGTTAATTAAAAATTTAATATTTTATAGTTAAAGATTACGATAATGTTAAGAAAACTATTCTTAATATCCTTATTTAGATAAGAAAAAAATTTAAATAGGTATAGAACAGAAAATAGAGATGAAACAAGAAAGATATACTAAAGAAGGATTGCCTATTCTCAAGTCAAAAGTTTTGGAAAGAGTTGGAAAAGAAATAATGAAAGATTCAGGGATAATGCCTCTAAAAATAAAAGATTGGTTTAAAGAGATTTTGAACGAAAATTATTTACTCGCAGAATATATTCTTAAATCTTCAGAAAGAGAAAATAGACTCAATTTAGTAGCATATGAAGGAATGATAGTATTGTATAAACTTTTAAAAAATCAAGCAGAAGAATATAATTCAGAAAAGAATTTTTATAATTTATTAGAGAATTTAAGTCTATAATCCTTTTTAAGAAGATACAATTCATATGCTCCTAATATTTTAATTCTTTTCTCATCTGGTTCAAAGTTATAATAATTCAGAATTATTTTGTTTCCTGATTTCTCAACTATTTCTATTCGAGATAGAAGATTATTTCTTACTCTTTTATTACTCTGTCCTTTTTTTGCATTTTCTTCAAACTTTTTAATTTTTTCTAATAAATCTTTTATTTCTCCTTCCTGATTTAATTCCATCTTATCTGAATTAAACATATTTATTTTTCTTCTTTATCTGCTTTTTGTTCAGCTACAAAAAAGGCTTTGTTTGATTCTGTTTCATGTATCTCACCTTCTTTTTCATAAATTGCAGTTGCTGATGGAAGAGCAAATCTTCCTAACACACCAATTTTAGAATAAATTACATAAGAAATCATTCTTGTCTCTCCAGATTCTAGTTTATCAAAATTCCATTCTAATTTTCTCATTTTTTCATTAAATCTTGAGGGTTTTTCTCCTCCAAACTTTTCATATAGTTTTACTAAAGCAGGAAGCCTGTCAAATATATTAACTTTCTCTAGATATCTCTTAGCATGAACAAAAATAGAAACTTTCAATGCAAATTCTCCTCCTCTAATCCTAACAAAAGAAACTTTTTTTCTTAGTGTTAAATCTTCTTTAGCATACTTTTTTATAAAAAAGATAATTAGAATGATTAAAACGATTATCAATAAAGGAAAAAGCCAATTAGTCTTTGTAGTAATTTCAAGACTCTCTCCAGGATTTATTTCTCTATTCCATATATAATAAACAACAAAATCTCTTCTTTCAGTTATATCTGGCTCTGGAGTAAAAGTAGTAAACAATCTGGAAAGAATATTTTTCTTTATTATTACTTCAATTTCTTCTCTTATATTTCCTTCATTCGTCTTTTTTATAATTTGAGTATTTATAAAAAATCCATAATCCTTTTTAGTGGTTTTTATTATATCTCTTTCTAAAAAATTAATAATTCCTTCTAAATTAGCTTTTTCATTTTCAACTTCCACTATCGCATTTAAAGTATAAAAACCAGCTAAAAGTTCATTAAAATCCTCTTTATCTAATTCTATGGTAAATTCTTTTTTTTCTTCAGAATTTAATTCAAATGTTTCTTTAATATTGAAAAAAGGAGAAGAAAATTCTGCATTTATCTCTCCAAAATCAAAATTTTCCTTATTTTTTATATAAATAATTATTGAATTTGATTCTGGCTCTACTTCTCCAGAACCTATTTCAAAAGCTTCTTCTAAATCAATTACCTTAAAAGTTAATAATTGTTCTATCTCTGAATCTTCTCCTTTTATAAAATATTGAATAGTATAATAACCTCTTTCTTTAATTTCTTTTAAAGGTAAGAGTTCTAATTGAATTTTTTTTGTTTCATCAGAACCTATATATACTCTTTCCTCAGGAAATAATCGAAATCCTACCAAATTATAAAATCTAAAATTATCTGAACTTCCTAAGTTTTTTATTTCCAAATCAAATATTACTGGTTTATCTAAAGTAGGTATTAAAATTTCATCAGAACTTAATTTTTTTATTTCCAAATTCAGAGCTAATACAGAAGGAATTACTAATAATCCAAATATTATCAAAAATAATTTTTTCATTAAAAGAATAAAAGCAGCTAATATTTAAGGATTTTGGTGGTGTTTTGTTATTGAAAATTTCCTATAAGAGGATTATATTTCTTTTCCATTTAATTCATTATCTTTTACTTGTTCTTATTTCTGCAATAACAGTATATTCTTTTTTTACATCTACCAATCTGTTTTTATGAGTTCTTGTTATTTTGCTATTATTAAGGTCTCTTAGAATAGAAATTGAAATAGAATATTTTTTAAAAAAAACTCAAAAAAAATTTAATTGCCCAACTTTTCTTTCAATAGAAATTCTCTTTGATTTTATTCTCTTCTTCCTTCTAAATCAAGCCATGCTTTAGATTGAGACATAAATTCATTACATTCTTCAACTAATTTATCCTCAAATTGTTCTATTCTTGAAGGAATTACCCACTTTTCATAAATTGCTCTCAAGAATTTACCAAAAGCGCTTCTTTCAAATTTTCCATCATAATCTCTCACAAGATTTCCAACAACTTCTAATGAAATTTTTCCTTCATTTGTTTTTATTGTTGTGTTTCCTTTTTTTATTTCTATATCATTTAAAGGATCAACTTTAAGAGGATCTAATTTTATTTCAAACTTAAAATAATCAGTAACTTTTTTTTCACAAGTCCATCTAACTTCCACTTTCTTTTTGTCTCCTTCTATTTTTTCCTCATATTTATCTTCTGAAATGTCACATCCAATTTCTTTTGTAATCCAATCATAACAAAATTGATAAAATTCACTAAAAGAAAAAATTCCTTTGTGCTTAACTTTACTTGAAAATATTTTTTCTTTTTCAGCCATTAATAGAAATAGAAAATTTAATTTAAATATTCTTCGTTTAAAGGCTCTGAGAAATTTTTCTAAAAAAGAGGAGTTTGCAACCTTTAAAACTCATATTCTTTCCATATGAATTATTCAACAGAATCTCTACAAGAACTACATAACAATATTCCATTAAATTCATGTAAGACTCCTTTATGTCCGCATTTTTCACAAATTCCATATCTTACATCATCTCTCTTTTGAGATTCTTTTATATTCCTTAATTTTTTCGATTCATCTCTTATTCTCGCGAATTCCTCTAATTCTTTATAAAACTCTGGATGAAAATTTAAAATATCTCTTGCTGTGAGAATTCCCAATAATTTTTTATCCTTTACAACAGGAAGTTTTTTCACTTTTAATTGTTTCATTTTCTCAATAGCATCTCTTAAATTTATTTCAGGCTTTATTTTCATTATTTTTTTTGGAGAAATATCTTCTACCTTAATTTCAGACAAATCTTTCTTTGATTTTTTAATTAAAGCCCATAAAATATCTTTTTGAGTGATAATTCCTACTAATTCATTTTTATCATTAGCTATTAACAAACTTCCTATTTTTTTCTTCACCATCTTTTTTGCACAATCTAAAAGATTTGTTCCTGGTTTAACAGTTATAGGATCTCTAATCATTACATCAGCAACTAATATTCTTTCCATAATCTAACAAACAATTCTCTTTTTATAAAAGTTATTTAATACTTAATAGTGACTTTATCACAATAAATTTTAAATAGAGATTTATAAGATAATTTTTATAGAATATTCAATTATATTGTTATTTTTTCAGTAGAAAATAATTATATTCAATACAAAAAATGACAGAAAGACCAATTACTTTAATGCCTGAAGATGTGCAAAGAATTCTGGGAAAAGATGCTCAAAGAAACAACATATTAGCTGCAAAGATGGTTGCTGACATGATTAAAACAACTCTAGGCCCTCAAGGAATGGATAAAATGCTAGTTACTCCTACAAACGATATAATTATCACTAATGATGGTGTTACAATTTTAGATGAAATGCAAATTGAGCATCCAGCAGCAAAAATGATGGTTGAAATTGCAAAAACTCAGGAAAGTGAAGTTGGAGACGGAACAACTACTGCTGTGATGATTGCAGGAAAACTTTTAGAAAATGCTGAAAAGTTATTGGACAACAAAATTCATCCAACAACTATAACAAAAGGATACAAAGTAGCTACAGAAAAAGCTCAGGAAATTTTAAAGGAAATTTCTTTAAGAATCACCTCAGAAGATGAAGAAGTTTTAAAGCAAATCGCAATTACTGCAATGACTGGAAAAAGTGGAGAAGGAGCAAAAGAAAAATTCGCTGATATCATTATTAAAGCAGTAAAACAAATCAGCACTTCAAATGAAAATATAGATTTAACGAATATTAAAATAGAAAAATTAAAAGGAGATTGTATTGAAGATACTGAACTAATTTTGGGAATTGTATTAGACAAAGAAAAAGTTTCTACTGAAATGCCTTCTTTAGTTGAAAATGCTAAAATTGCTTTAGTTGATTTTCCTTTAGAATTAAAAAATCCTGAAATAGATACAAAAGTTTCTGTTTCTTCTCCTGAACAACTTCAAAGTTTTATAAATCAAGAAGAAAAGTATATCAAAGAGATGGTTGAAAAAATTAAAGAATCAGGAACTAATGTTATTTTCTGTCAAAAAGGAATTGATGATTTTGCTCAATATCTGCTGTCAAAAAACAGAATTTATTCTTGTAGAAGAGTTTCTAAAAGTGATATAGAAAAAATATCAAAAGCTACTGGAGGAAAAATTATTAGCAATTTAAATGAACTAAATTCTTATGAATTAGGAAACGCAGAAATTGTTGAAGAAGTTAAGCATGGAAATAATGTTTTTACTTATATCAAAGGATGTCAAAATCCAAAAGCTTTAACAATTTTGATTCATGGAGGAACAGAACATGTTATTGATGAGATTGAGAGAGCAATTAAAGATGGATTAGGAGATGTGGTTTCTGCTTTAAAAACTGGATTGGTTGTTCCAGGAGGAGGTTCTATTGAGATAGAATTAGCAAGAAGGCTTAGATATTTCGGACAGTCTTTAAGTGGAAGAGAACAATTAGCTGTGGAAGAATTTGCATCTGCTTTAGAACATATTCCTGCAACTCTTGCTGAAAATGCGGGAATGGATCCCATTGATGTTTTAACAGAATTAAAATCAAGACATGATTCAGGAGAAAGAAATGTAGGTTTAAATTTATTTAATAAAAAAATTGAAAACGTTTTAGAAGCAAAAATTATTGAACCATACAGAATAAAAAGTCAGGCAATAAGTTCTGCAAGCGAAGTTGCAAATATGATTTTAAGAATAGATGATGTTATTGCTTCTTCAGATAAAAAGAGTATGAGAAGTGCAACAGGAAGACTTTCTCGAGAATATGAAAATTATGGAGGATATGATTAATGAAAAAAGGAATAAATATTGAAGAAATCTTTATTACTGATTTTCTAATGAATGTAAAAAGGATAAAATTACAGAATATTATCTAAAAGCAATGAAAAAATTAACAGAATTATTAAATCATAAAATACAAAATTCCTAAAAAAACATTACATACACGACACTCGCAACTATTATAAATGAAGCAATAATATTTTTCCAGCTGATTTTTTCTTTAAGGAATTTCCAAGCAAGAAAATAAACAAAAATAGGACCGAGCATTATCATTAAAATTGTTGAAATAATTCCTATTTTTAAGAATCCATAATAAACAAAAACTCTATAGACTACCCACATAGCTCCAATTAAAAAAATCCAACATCCTGTTTTTTTATTTACTCTTTCTAAATTTGGTTTAAATAAAATAAAACTAAATAAAAAAACAAAAGAACATCTTAAAAAATAAAAACTTATCGGAGAGTAAAAAGGAAGAATTAATTTGGATAAAACAAGTTCAACAGCAAAGAAAAAACTTCCAAAAATAGTAGCAATAAAATACTTGCTGAAGTATAAATGATCTCTTTTTATATGTGAAAATATCAATGCACATGCAGAGATTAATGCAGGAATTAAAACATTCAGATTTCTTTCGTAAATATCTTCTAAAAAGAAACTTAATAATAGAGCAAGCAAAATCACGAAAAGAGGTTCTAAAACTCTAGCAGGCTCTAATTTTGAAATGTTTTCTTTTTTTATTGAATAAAAAAAAAGAAAATTACCAAAAAAAGCTAAGGAAATTATAAAAAAGAATATAACAATATTTCTGATTTGTAATGCTTCAGAGCTGACATTCCAGAAAAAATAAATCAGAGGAATCATTACTAAAACAACTGACAAAAAAACAAGAATCTGAAAATTTTTTATATTGATTTTTTTCTTTAATTCTCTTCTTTCTAAAATAGTTGAAACTGCCAAAGCTAATGCTCCTAAAATTGGAAAATAAATCATTTTATTTTTAACTCTTTTTTAGATTATTTAATAAAAGGAATTTCATTTAAAAGTATTTTGAGAATACAAAATCAAACTAATTCCATTAAACATACATCTCTATTTCAGTTTTTATTCTTTTCTTTAATTCTTTTAATGAAATCGTATTCACAGGAATACAAATCATTTCTGTCTTTTATCTTTGAAAGATATTTACATTCAACTCTTTTATCATTTAAACATAATTTCCAATAAACATTTCTATTTAATCTTTTTTGAAATATTCCTCTCTTTTCTACACAAATCTCAGTTAAATTTCTAATTCTAAAGAAATTTAGAAAAAATATTTTTAAAGTATATTATACTTAATTATAATAAAATATATAAATAACAAAAACTAGTTTTTTAATTAATTTATGTAGATTAAAAAAATTATTACAAAATTAAGGAATTAAATGCATCATAATTTAGAGTATTGGGATGATAAAGTTTGGGAAAAAACCCTTGAAGAGAAATCATATAGAGAAGTATCTAGAGACTTTGTAGAAAAAATAGATAAGAATTCTAAACTAGCAGAAAAGAGACATGAAGAAAACGAACTTCATAGATACAAAGATTTAATGAACTATTTCATAAAAATAAAAGAGATTTCTCCAATGAAAGCAAGAGATATGACTAGATGGTGGGGTTATTCTAATCGTCTTTTACCAGTTTCTTTAGGAAGTTAGATAAAATTAAAAAATTGTTTATTTTTTATTATTTTTCTCAGCTAATTCACATCTCTGATTATATTCAATTAAATCATTAATTAAGATGCTTGCATTTTTTCTTGCTTCATTGACAAGATGAGAATTTAATTTTCCTTTTTTAAATTGTGTTTTTGCTTTTATAATATCTCTCAAAATTCTCAAATTTTGAGGAGAAAATTTTCCTTTTTTAACAAAATCTTTCTCAAATTCTTCAATAATTGCTGATTGAGATTTTGCCTTAACTATTGTTTTTAATAATTCAAAAACATCTTTATAAAGCTGTTCAATTGTCTTTTCTTCATATCTCTTTTCAATCTGCTCTCTTAATTCTTTAAGTCTTTTAAGATAATCTTCAGTATTTTTAATAATTTTATCTACTTTAACTCCTTTTATTTCTTTTATTTTTTCATGTTCATAATTTTTATAAATTTCTACAACTTCTTTTAGAATATTTATATATCTTTTTTCTAACATTTTTTCTTTATTTACAAAGATTTTTTCCATTTCATTAACAAGATATTTTGGTGTAGGAGGAGGTGAGCCATTTAACATCAATAATGCTTGACTTGGAGTTACAAGACTCCAATAAATTTCATGAATAACTATATCTAATAAAGATATTTTAGCTCTTTGGACTGTTTTATCTCCCATAGACATAAACATATCAATAGCTTCAGGAGAAGGTTTTAATTTTCCCATTTTCAGCAAAGCTTTCCATGGCATAAAAGTTCCTCTGTCATAAATTGGAATTCCATCCCGAATAAATGTAAACATAACAGGATTAGCATCTTTAACACTCTCCCAGAAATCAGTTAACAAATAAACCTGAACATTTAGAATGTTCTTTTTTTTCAATCCAGCTAAAGCTTCTGCTTCTGCAATATACTGATAGATAATTCCTCTTAATCTTTCTTTTAATTCTAAACGGGGCATTCTTTTGACATCTGTATCATTAATAATTACAAAGACATCAATATCAGAAGTTTTAATAGCCTCTCCTCTCACAAGACTTCCTCCTATAACATAACTAACAACATATTTTTCAAATTTTTGCAAAACTAAAGATTTATGAATTTCAGCAACTCTCAAAGCTTCCAAAATTCCTCTATCATGAAGAGGAAAAGACATCGCGATTGCAGAAACTATTTCAAATTTTGAATCAAGGCAGATTTCCCAAATATCAGCAGGAGTTTTAATATGAATCCAAATATTTTGTTTTTCTTCATCAATTTTTTCAACAATCTCTTTTTTTATTTTAGAAATTTCCTTAAATTTTTCTTCAGAAATAATCATAAAAAGATGAGTTTTGTTTTTTAATTTTTCAAGTTCTTTTTCAGGCATGTCTTCTCCAATTTCCTCTTCAATAAAATCTTTTAAAGATTGAGGAGGAAGGATGCTTAAAGCTCTTGTGAAAGGATATTTTTTAGTTATGAATGATTTTAATTTTTCAAGTTCTTTTTTCTTCTTTTCTACTTCTTTTGAAATGTTATTGTTCTGAGAAATAATTGGTTTTTTATTAGAATAATTCTCCTTTATTTTCATCTCTGGAATATTTTGTTCATTATTCTTTTTGTTTTTTTCCATAACGAAAAAAGAAGCTATTATTATATAAAGGTTACGATGTTATGCTTTGGGAAATTCCTTAAAAAAGACAGATAATTCTAATTATTAACTATGCAGAATCTCATAAATTATATTGGTAATTTCTCTATTAATTAATTTCTTAGGAATTATACCCCTCAAGTATATTAATTATTATCAAATAAAATTTTAGAAAAGATATATGATTTTCCCAAAGCCTGATTTTGTAAATTAAAAAATAGAAACTTTTTTAATAGAATTTTGTTATTGATTAATAAGTTTTTATGTGGTCCTGTTGTCCAACGGCTAAGACGCTTCGTTTACACCGAAGTGACCCAGGTTCGACTCCTGGCAGGACCATCGACTAAAAATTTTGGTAGAAAGTTTAGCCGAAAAAGAAAATGTTGGATGTTGTGCCTTGGGTGGTTTTGATAATAATAAACTATCTAAATTACTAGATATTAATCAGGAAGACGAAATACCTCTTTATGCTTTTTCTTTAGGTAGCTTAAAACAATAATCTTTAAATTCTTTAATAATCGAGTCTTCTCCAATTTTATTTACAATTTCCCAAGATTTTTTATAGCTTGGATAAAAAGAACTCATTTTTATTTCTTCATCTAATCTATTTTTATCAAAATGCTTTTCAAATATTTTTTTATGGATAGAATGGAGGAGTAAATGTATTGCAGTATCGAAATCTTCCTTTTTATATTTATCAAGAATAAACTCAAAATAGTTTCCTATTTCTTCTTCATTTTGTATGAAAAGATTATGAATAATCTCATGCACCATCATGTTCACAAATCTTTCAGGGGTTAAAGAAAGTTTTTTATCTTCTGATTCAAATTGAATGGGAATTGTTAGGGGGTCTGATATTGGCATTATTGAACTTATCTTAATGGCATAGACTGGGATTTCTTCTTTCTTCCATTTTAAACCAGTAATCTCTTCACAAGAATTTAAAACTTGTTTTTCTTTCATTTTCCAAATATTTTTAACTTTTTTCAGGTAATCATCAATATATTTTTGATATTTTTCATAGTCAAAATTTTCTTTTACAGTTGGATTATGTATTGTTTGTTCATAAATAAATGACCAAATAAAACTTATTTTTACCATAATAAATTTATGATTAAGCTATTTATATAATTTCCCACCAAAAAAGATTATCATCTTCTTTCTTAAAAGGAAAGAAGCAAAAAATGCTATTCAAAAAAGTAACTTTTAGATTCTATTAGTTTACACCGAGTAGTCGGAAGTTCGATTCTTCCATAGACCATATTTTAATTTAACATGGAACAAGAAGCCCAAAAAATAATCGAAGAAAATCCAGTTGTATTGGCTACAATAAATTCTAAAGGAAATCCACATGTTATTGCTGTTGCTCTTGTAAAAGTCAAAGATGATAAAATTATTATTACAAATAATTATATGAAATCCACAATTGAAAATATAAAAAATAATCCTAATGTTAGTTTAGCTGTTTGGAATAAAGATTGTAAAGGATATAGAATTGATGGAAAAGCAGAATATTATGAGCAAGGAAATGATTTGATTTTGTTAGATCAATGAAAGAAAATAAAGATGAGCCTTGTAAAGGTGCTTTGATTATTAATATTAATGAAATTAAACAATTGGGCTAAAAATAACTCGTGTGAACATAATCCTCTTAAAAATAAATAGCTCGTTACAAAAAGCTATCTTTTTATTCTAAATAATAAATATGCTTTCCAAACCGAAAATTATTTAAATACTAATTAATACTAAATAGTTATAAATAAATAACTAAAAGATATAAATATGTTAAAAACAAAAGAAACTCGAAATTCCAAAAAGCAAGTTCATTGGCCTACTTTAAATACAGTTATAATGGTAGAAGAAACTTTAAAAAAAATGAATGGGAGCATTATTTCAATAGCAGAATTAAAAAGAAAACTTCCTAGGCAAGTAAATCATATTACTCTAAGGGTAATTCTAGAATATTTAGAAAGAAGCAATAAAATAGCTGTAACATTAAAAGGAATAACTTGGATAGAGAATAATAATCCAAATTTAAAAAGAGCAATTATGCGAGGGATGGAATTATGAAAGAAGTAAGAGTAATTTTATCGCCTGAAGCAGAAGAAGTTTATAAAAAATTAAATGCTGAAGCAGAAACTAACAAGCAATCAAGAATGATTTTAAATGCAATCAATCATAAAAAAGAATTAATCAAAGCAAATATACATTACGGAGACCCTATAGCAAAAAACCTTATTCCAAAAGAATACAAACAAAAGTATTCTGCTACAAATTTGTTTAGAGTTAAACTTCCAGCTTTTTGGAGAATGCTTTATACTTTAACAAATAATGAAGAAGTTGAGATAATTGCTTTTGTTTTAGATATAATTGATCATCCAACTTACAATAAAAAGTTTGGATATAAGGGGAAATAATAAGTAACTTGTTACAAAAAATAACTTTTAGGTTCTATTAGTTTATACCGAGATGGCGGAGGTTCGATTCCTCCCTGGACCATTATTTAAAATGAAAATTAACAAATTAATCACCATAATAATCTTAATAGGAATTGCTGTTTTGTTTTTCTTTCCCGAACCAGAAACTAATTTTTTATTATATTTAGGAACAGCATTATTTTTTATAATTATAATTATTTTATTATTAAGAAAATCAAAAAATAAAAAAAATTAAAAGATTCAAAACTCGTGTAATAAGATATAGAACAAAAATAAGATATAGAACAAAAGTTCTATCCAAAAATGTTACTAAAAGAATAATAATGTTTACACCGAGTAGTTCGAAGTTCGATTCTTCCATAGACCCTATTTTGGAGAATAATTTTATATATTCTCTTTTTTTAAAATATTTATGAAAAAAGAGATTAGTAAAAATAGCAATAAAAAAAATTATAATCAAAAATTTTATGAAGAAGAAAAGGATAAATTAAGGTTTAAGTTATTATTAGCAATAATTTCTCTTTTTTTATTTTTATATTTCTTTTTATACCATTTTCATAATTGGGCTAATTCTCTACCAATTATATTACATTTTTGTGATCATAGATTATGCATTGCTTATTCCCTAATATGGCTTTTTTTATCTGTTTTTAATTTTGTTGATTTTTATAAAAAAAGAAAGAATTTGGAGGATAAACAAGAGAAAAAAGAGGAAAGGGAAAAGAAATTAAGAAGATGGTTAATCACATTTCTTATTATTTTAATTATTGGAATTATCTTGATGAATATTATCCCTTGCGATAATTCTAATAGAATTAGATTTGATTTTGTATTTTCTTCAAACAGTGATATTAATAAAAGTGGAACTTCTTCAGGTGATAGTGATCTTAGTGTTGAAACTATTCCATGTGTAAAAGCAGAATATCCAGAATGTAATGGTTATTGTTCTGAAGATGCAGAATGTGTTGCTATAAAAAAAGGAGATATAGGTTTATGTATCTGTGAATCTGAAACAATTATTTTAAATGAAACTGATGATGGTTTTGATCCAGAAACAAGAGGGGAGATTATAGAAATAAGTTCTATAACTGGAAATTCATCAGTTTTTAAAGAAGATTCTTGTACTAGTTATTCTAATTTAAGAGAGTATACATTGACTGGAGAAACTTCTTATAATACAACTTTAGTTGATTGTAGGGAATATCTTGGTGATGTTTTTGCTTGTTGTGAAAATGGGGCTTGTGTAGGAGATTGTAGTTCTTATGATTGTGAAGAATTTGCTATTGAAAATGGTTTTGATAATTTTCAAGGTGGTGTTTGGAATTTAGGGGAATGTGAAGAGATTTCTCAAGATGATTGTGAAGCTAAACCTGGTTCTTTTATTTATGATGAAGCTACTTATTGTTGTGTATGGTCTTGTAAAGAAATTTTAGTGCAATGCAGTGATTCTTTAGTTCCTTCCTGTGATGGGACTTGTCCTCCTAACAATATTTGCATAAGTCATGAAGGAAATTGTTTATGTATCCCGAGAGATTTCCAGTTTTGTGAAGATTCTTATCCAGAATGTGATGGATATTGCGAGTCTGGAATTTGCATTTGTGATCGTCTGGGGGGATGTTATTGTGAGGAAAATATTCAATGTGAAGATTCTTGGGAAACAGGCTGCACCGGTTATTGTAATGAAGGAAATTGTAAGAAAAATGAAACTATTGATGCATGTGACTGTATTATTGAAAAATCTTGCCAAGATAGCGATGGAAATCTAGAAACATTTGAACAAGTTGAAATCCCTGGGACTTGCAACGATGAAAATTCCTATACCGATTATTGTATTGATGACTCAAAATTAATCGAGTTTGAATGTTCAGGAGATTTTTGTGAAGAAGTTGAATGGCAGTGTAAACAAAAGTGTGTTGAAACTCCCGATGGGGCTTATTGCACTTAATTATTTCCTATAAACCTTTACTCGGTTTTTTATTTAGGTTTCTAGGGATTGGACTAGTCTGAACAGATAAGCTAAAACTTGTGTAACAAAACCTATCCCAAAACTGCTATCTAAAAAAGTAACTTTTAGATTCTATTAGTTTACACCGAGTAGTCGGAAGTTCGATTCTTCCATAGACCATATTTCGAAGAATAATTTTAGGAAATAAAAAAATGAATAAGTGAAAGTAAATTATATAATAGACTTATTAATGGATCTGTCTTTTATAACTTACACTATAACTGGATTAGTTATCCTCTTTTTCTTTTCTTCAGGAGTAAAGCGAGAAAGTTATTAAATTTTTTTAGGAATTAACAAATCAACTTTGACATTTTTTCATGAATTGATTAGATTGATTCTGATAGTATTCATATTAATATATCTTATATTTCACTGGAAGTAAATATTTAATATTGCAAAGATATTTTTAGTAAGAAAAAATAGATAATAACAAATAATCTTAATTAATTTTTTAAACTCCTTCTTCTAATTTATTTAATCACACTTGAGAAATATTTTAAAGGAAAGTTTGATAAAGAAACTTTGAGAGTCTATTAGCCTTAAGCAGTAATTTAAAGGAAAGTTTGATAAAGAAAACCTTGGTTGTCTTTATAGCGTGAGTAGTTCAGTGGTTAGAATTTCTGATTGCCAATCCAGAAAACTAATCAGTTTTCAGTCTTTTCCCTTTTCAGTGTGAAGAAAAGCAAAAATCAGGAGACCCGGGTTCAAATCCCGGCTCGCGCATAAAATTATTTCTTTTTATATTTTTTTTTAAGTTCTTGCTCTTGAAATTCTTTTTGAATTGATTTTTCAACTTTTCTCTTTTTTCTTGCTCTTCCAAATTTTATGACAACAACCATAATTATTATAACAACAATAGTTACAATTATTGCAGAGATAAATTGATAAAAATAAGCACTGCCCATTAATCCAGTTCTTATCAAATATTCATCTAAAGCAGATTTAATAGCATCTCTCCAAACTAAAGCAATAATAAAACCAAAACTAGCGACAACAGGCCCAGTAATATCATTTCTAATTTCCTCTTTAAGAGCATAAAGTTCTGCGCCTATTTTACTAATTATATCAATTTTATCATCTCTTTTCATAGAAGACTTAAAAAATTTAGCATTATAAATCTTTTCCAAATTCTTAAATTCTCTTATTTATAGAAATTTTCTAGAATTAGTTTCAAATAACTTTATATAAACTTCTTCTTTTTTCTTTTTATGAATAAAAAAAGGATAAAAACAATTTCTGGAATTATTTTTGTAGTAATTCTTTTTGTTATTATCTCTTATATAAGCAATAATTATTTAGATTCTATAAAGAACTTGTTTTCAGATGATTATGCAAGCATGTTCATCTATCTTATTTTAGTTATTTTAGAGATAATTCTAGCTCCATTAACTCTTATTCCTGTTATTCCTTTGGCTTCTTCAATCTGGGGAAATTTCTCAGCATTTATTCTTACTTTAATTGGATGGGTTATTGGCTCTTTAATAGTATTTTTAATTTCAAGAAAAATCGGACTGCCTCTGTTTGAAAAAATAACATCTAAAGAAGAAATCGAAAAAATCAGAAATTTTGTTCCTCAAAAAAATTTGTTTTTAGGAGTTATAATAATAAGGATATTTTTACCTTTTGACATATTTAGTTATGGAATTTCTTTATTCACAAGAATAAAACTCAGAGATTATATTTTAGCGACTTTAATCGGCTTTGCTCCTCTGACTTTCATTTTTTCTTTTTTTGGAGAATTTTCCATGACAACACAGATAATTCTTGCGATAACAGGAACGATTCTCATTGCAATTCTGCTTCTTTTCAGAAAAGAATTAAAAAAACTTTTTATTAAAGTCTTTAGATAAATCAAAAAACATTCCGATTATCATCATCTGTCATTACTCCTCTTCAATCTTTCTTTAAGTCAACAATGAATTTTGATTTATATTCTAGATAATGTCCAGAATGATAAAATCTTTTTTTGGAATAATTAAATCAAAGTCATTCACTTTCATATTGTCTTTATTTTATTATCTTTACATATTCTAAAATTTTTTTCGCAAAAGGAATTAATTCTTTGAGATACTTTTTATTTTTTAGATAAATCATCATTGAACCTCTTTCTTCAAACCATATTTTTTTAGTAGATATTTAAATTTGGAATTATTCTTTATTTCATTCAAAGATCCTTCTGCGATTAATTTTCCTTTATCAAATAAGTAAATATAATCAAACTTATTTAACAAGTGCAATCTATGGATTGATGAGATTATTGTTTTATTCTTGAAATTTCTAAATATATTCTCATGAATTTTCATTTCATTTAAACTATCAACACTGCTTGTTGGCTCATCTAATAAAACAATATCGCTGTTTTTTGCCGCAAGCAATCCTCTTGCTAATGCTAATCTTTGCTTTTCTCCTCCACTCAATGAAACTCCTTTTTCCAGAACATTTGTATCTAAACCTTTGTCTAATCTTGCAACAACTTTCTTAAATTGAGCCATATTAATGGATTTATTTAAATCATCTTTTCTCGTTGATAAATCCATTGTTAGATTGTATTTTATAGTGTTATTAAAAATTTCAGGGTCTTGAGGTATTAGAGTTATATGTTGTTTTAATTTTATAAATCCCTTCTTTATTTTTTCTCCATCACAATAAACTTCTCCGCTTTGAGGAGGATATAATCCTCTCATAATTGCAAGAACTGTGCTTTTTCCAGAACCGCTTTCTCCAACTAATGCTATTTTCTGTCCTCTTCTAAACTTCATATTTATCTTCTTAAGATGATTCTTTTTCCATTCTTCATCGTAAGTAAAATTCATATTTTTTATTTCAATTTCTTTCCAATTATACGGAAGTTTACTGTTTATTTTTCCTTTAACTTTTTCAAATGCGTCATCAATTGAATAAGCTCCTTCTATTCTTGCATTAAGCTTTACAAGCCTTCCATATAATCTTCCAAACTCAAAGAAAGCGTCTCCAACTGTTCTTAGATAACCATATAAAATATAAAGAGTTCCAATTAAAATAATTCCAGTAGTGTGATAATCAGTATAAGCCTGATAAACTAAAACAAGAACAGTCATCAATGTTATTGCAATGCTTCCAGATGCCCACTTAAATTCGTTTATGATTGTTTCTTTTTTGTAAGCACCATAACTCACTGTTAATTTCGAATCGATTTCTTTGGAAACTGTCTTTCTAAGACGAAGAGTGATAACTGTGATTATATTGTTTAAATAATCAAATATTGATGCAGAAAGCTTATTGCTAAATTTATTTAATTGAAGATAATACTTTCTAAGTTTTTTATCAACAGTCATAACTCCTACTAAAATAAATGATGAAAAAGCCAATGCAAAGAGTCCTATCTTTACATTTACAAAAAACAATATGATTAATGAACCAAAAATATCCAGAAGAAGATACATTAGTTCAAAAGTATAATATGATGAGAAATTCTCAATTGCACCTCTTCCCCTATTTACTTTATCAATTGTCTCTCCTGAATGATTATCTTTATGCCATTTTACAGGAAGTTCTAAAATTTTATACATCTTGTTGTTTGTATAATTTTTATGAACATGAAATCCTGTTAGTGATTCAAAAATTCTCGCAGTTCCGTGAAACATCCAAAAAATAACTTTTATTGCTAAAAGCAAAAAAATCATAAAAATTAATTTATTTAATTCAGAATCAGAAGACACTGTTTGTTGAATCGAATTAAATATCCATCCTATAATCAGAGTAGTCATTAAACTAACAGTTCCTGCAATAAAAAACAAGAACATATAAAAAATGAAAAGCTTCTTTCTGCTACCTAAAAACTCCCATTCTGTTTTCAAAACATTAATTATTGGATTTTTCTTTCTTCTTTTCTGATTTTTTTCTTCTTTATTTGACATTTTTTTATAAATAACCTCATTTTTAATAAATATGAACAAGAAAAGTCATGCACACCTATTATGACATTTAAAGCCTAAATTGGTAACCAGCGTCTTGCTTTACATAATCCCAAAGCAAAACAGACTATTTAATGGCCATAACAAATTTATGAAAAAATGGTTTTTAAATTTTTGCTTAAAATTTGTCTTACTTACATTTATATAATAGAAAATCTTATAAATATCATGGAAGACGGAGCCATTAGAGGAAAGTCATTCATGGATTCTTATAAGAAAAGATTCCACAAAAAAGACCTTGAAGAAGATTTTAAGGAACTTGATGAAAAAGAATGCTAAGACTTGTTTTTCATATTTTTCTTTTAATTCTTCCAATCGCTTCTTTTTTCTAATCTTTCTTATTATATTCTCTAAACTAATTTTGGTTATTAAGAACAAAAAACTTATAACCTAAATCAAATTTTGCTACTTATGACTTGGTCTCTTTACAAAAATGGGAAATTTCTTGAACCTTTAAAATTCTCTAACGGAAAAACACAAAAAGATGTTGTAAACGAAGTTTTGGACTTGTTTGAAAAAGGAAAAAAGGTTATTTTTATTAAAGGAATTTGCGGAACTGGAAAAAGTGCAATCGCCTTAAATATTGCAAGGAAATTTGGAAAAACTTCTATAGTTGTTCCGGGAAAGAGTTTGCAGGCACAATATAAAAAAGATTATGAAGGAGAAAAACATCTTTTAAAAGACAATAAAGAAAAATTAAAGATTAGTGTGATAACTGGAAGAGCGAATCACTTATGTAAATTTTTAGAAGACAATAAAAATTCAATTTCAACATTCAAAAAAGAAGTTAATTCCAAATTACAGGATATTTTTGAAGGAAAAAGAGAGGAAATAAAAAATTTAATTCAGGGAGATATGTCTGCGAACAATCCTTTGATTCCTTGTAAAATTGAATTAAAAGAAAAAAATTGGTATAAAATAAAAAAATATCTTCAACAAAATAACAAAGTAAATTTCTCAGATTTTTCAGAGATTAAAGATGTAAAAAGATTTTCTGTTGCAAGTGTTTGTCCTTATTGGAGTCCAGTAGTTCCAGAAAAATATGAATTGAAAAATTTTCCAAATGCAAAAAAAAGGAAATATTTGGGACTAGAAGATACTTCTTTTGTGTTTTATCAAAATAAGAGTGGTTGTCCATTTTATGAACAATTTAATTCTTATATTGATGCAGATGTAATTGTTTTTAATGCTTTAAAATATAAATTAGAATCCTCAATGAATAGAAAACCCTCAACAGAAGTAGAAATTATTGATGAATGTGATGAGTTTTTAGATAGTTTTTCAAATACTAGTTCAATAAATTTAGATTATTTACAAAATTCTTTATCCTATTTATATCCTGAAGATGATAAACAAGAAGAATTTTTAGACAGATTGACTGAAATAATAAAAGAAATAAGAAGAGACGATTCTCTTTCAAAAGCAGTTTTTTCAAAAGAAATTTTAGAGTTAAAGAAAACTGAAATTTTGAAACTTTTACACTTTCTTTTAGAATTCCAAGAAATTATCTCTGAATTTGACTTAGAAAATTATATTCAGGATGTTGTAAACACTGCAAGAACGTTTGATGAATTTTTTAATGAAACTTATGTCTTAGTAAGCAAAAAAGATGGAAGTTTAATTTTTAATTTAGTTACAACCAATTTAGAAAAAAAGTTTCAAGAAATGATTGACAAAAATAAGAGAATTGTTTTAATGTCAGGAACTCTACACTCTCCAGAAGTTCTTAGAGAAATTTTTGGATTGGAGGATTTTGAGGTTATAGAAGCAGAAACTGAGCAACAAGGCTCAATTGAAATTAAAAGAACAGGATTAGAAAGAGATTGCAGATATTCTAATTTTAAATTAGGCAAAGTTAGCAGAGAGCATTATCTTAAAACTTTAGAAAAATCTATTGAAATTGCAAAGAAACCAATTTTAGTTCACATAAACAGTTTTGGAGATTTACCCACAGAAGAAGAGAAAGAAGAATTGAATTTGAAAAATTTAGTTACAAGAAAAGAAATTAAAGAATTACAAAAGGAAGATGAACTTGGAAAAAGAGTTTCAGATTTCAAAAAAGGAGAAATTGATTTGCTTTTTTCTACAAAATGTGCAAGAGGAGTTGATTTTCCCGGAAAAGAATGTCAAAGCATAATCTTCACTAAATATCCTAATCCTAATGTAGAAGATGCATTCTGGAAGATTTTGGGAAAAACAAAACCAACGCAGTATTGGAAATTCTATAAAGATAAAGCAAGACGTGAGCTTTTACAAAAAGTTTATCGTGGATTAAGATTTAAAGAGGACAAAATATTTTTATTAAGCCCAGATTCAAGAGTTTTGGATGCTTTTGAATTCAATCCTCAAAACTTAAGAGTTTCTTTTTAAAATAAAGCAACGCCCTACTAACGCCAATTTCGTGACTGCGTTCCTTTCTTTAATTTATTATTTTCAAGACTTTAAAGTTTTTAAAATTAGCCGACTAGAAGGAGTTACAAAATTTTACTTCTAAATACATCTAAAATA